>JAZQLK010000024.1:0-17150 GCA_045542635.1 Eubacteriales bacterium | reverse complement strand
CTAAATTTTTTTGAAAATCAGAAGCAGTATTTTAAAGTCTTGTTTTTAATTTCCTATTTGATTCAGCATATTTTCAATGAATATTCCGTATCCCGTTGTAGGATCGTTTATCAATACGTGGGTAACAGCTCCGATAAGCCTACCGTTCTGAATTATAGGAGAGCCGCTCATTCCCTGTACAATTCCTCCAGTCTTTGAAAGGAGAAGAGGGTCTACAACCTTGATTTTAAAGCTTTTAGCCGAAGATGAGGTTGTATCTATATTGGAAATTTGAATAGCGTATTTCTGTGGCGCGCCATCGGAGAGTGTACACCATATATAAGCATCACCCTCTTTAACCTGGTTTTTAGGACAAATATTCATTAGGCTCTCAGGAGATTTAACACAATTATCGGATAATAATCCGAAAACACCGCACGATGTATTATTCATTAGCGAACCTATTTTTTTAAGCTTGAATGAGCCTCGAAGCTCGCCAGCTGTACCTATCTTGCCCTTATTTACGCCGTTTATGGTAACGTCCATAATAATTCCTTTGGACAAAGGAATCAAGGCGCCACTGTTTGCATCGCAAATTCCATGTCCGAGACCGCCGAAAATATTTGTTTCGGGATCTATAAAGGTAACTGTTCCGATTCCGGACGTTGAGTCCTTCAGTAATAAGCCCGCTTTGTATGATTTATCCTTGGAGTAATATTTCGGAGTGAAGGTAAAATTTAGGTTTTTACCGTTTCTTTCAACTGTTAAGCTAACGGGCCTATTTCCGTTTTCATTCAATCTTTTTGAAAAGTCCTCTATGGATGAAATATCGTAACTGTTTACCTTTATTACAATATCGCCAAGTCTTATTCCCGCATCATAGGCAGGAGATAAGCTCTGACCGTTTTCCTCTGCAAAGCCAACTACTGACAAGCCCTTTGAAAGTATACGAACGCCAAAGGGCATTCCGCCTACGTAAAGCTTTTTATTTATATAAGCCGTATTTTGTCTTTGTATGCTTGACACAAGAGTATCAAGGCTGCCGAACGCTTCACCGTTTGTAAATTCAACCGAGGCTTCCGAAGCGAAGGCGGGCACGCACATCAAAAAAATAATAAATAATGAAAGCAATACGCTTAAAATTATTTTTGTTTTTTTCATAAATTCAGTAACATCATTCCTTTCTTTTTATTCACATTTAATTTGTGAAAAAAGCAGATGATTTATGATTAACAATTTTATAAGTTACTTTAATTAAATTCCAAATAAATATTGATTTCTTAAATTTATTATGGTATAATTCATTAGAAAACTAACTAAAGGAATTTACAAAAATGGAAAATAAAACCACAATGATGCTGGTATACGAAATTTCTAAGCTTTTTGACGAGGTGGTTTCAAAGCATCCCGATAATATATTCGCAAATGAAAAAACTCCGAGACTAATACTAATGATGCTTTCTCAGAATGACGGTATTTCTCAATCAGAGCTTGTAAAATCTACTCATATGAAGGGCTCAACTATAAGTATAGCCATATCAAAGCTTGAGGAAAAGGGATATATTATAAGAGAAAATAATCCGTACGATATGAGAAGCGTAAGGGTATATCTTACAGAAAAGGGCAGACAGTTAAACGCAAGAATAAAGGAAATAATAAGAGATACTGAAATTAAAATTATGGAGGGTATCAGCACAAGAGAACAAAGAGCGGCGGGCTTTATTCTTAATTCAATGCTTGAAAATTTTAAAAAAATAAAATAAAAATACTGTTGCCTCGGCAACAGTATTTTTTATTAAAGCTTAAGAGGATTTTCCTTGATGCACTGGTCAAGCCAGATTGCGCCCACGTCCAAGGAATCGTATATACCGCTTTTACCAATCTGCTTAACGATCTTCTTAGGATCGTTGGTAGGGCATACGGTAGCGAAAACCATTGTGGGATTATTGTTTGCATCCTTCATAAATATATCAAGTCTTAAAACGTACTTGTCAGTAGGAAATCCATAATAAAGCACATCTCCCTCTCTTATAAGGGGCTTGCCTTTATACATAACGGGACTTTTAAAATCCATATCAAAACCGCCTTTCGTGTTCATATAGGATTATTTTACTATACTTTACCATAAAAGTCAAGGAATTTATAAAAATAAAAAAGCGTCAACGGAAAAGGTAGTTGACGCTTTTATGTAATCAGTTCTTTTCGATAATTTTAAGGCCTGTAGGTAAAATACCGCTTTGCTCGTATACTATTTCGTTAATCTGAGCGACCTCGCTCGCAAGTAATGCATCTGTCTTTACAATAACAGTAGCGGAGCCTTCGTTAATAACGGCGATACATTCCTCGAAGCCCTTTGCCTTTACAAGAGTTTCAATTCTTGATTCGCATTCGATATCCTCGGCTATTTTTGCAATATCCGCAAGAGCGGCTTCAACAGTTTCGGGTAAAGCATCTGTGCTTTGTACTACGCTTTGGAGGACCTCGATAGCTTCATCGCGCGCCTGCTGACGGCTGAGAGCAGTCTGCGCAAAATAATCCTTAGCCGCCGTGTCATTCTGAAGTGTGTTATCAAGATCTGTATTTCCAAGGTCAATATCAACGTCGGTGTCGGGCTGATCGGGGGTATCGGAATAGAGAAGATAGTTAATTCCTATCGCTCCGCCGATGATCAATATAGCGCATACGATAACAAGATTACGTATACCGAATTTTTTAAGTGTGCCTTTGAATTTAGAATTTTTCTCGTTTTCCATAATTGTTTCTCCTATTTTAATTGTTACACTACATTATATTTTTTGCCTGTGTTTTTTATTACTGTTTGATACCCGTAATTTTAACTTTATTTGCTCCGATTCCAAGATATTTGGAAACGATATCCGTTATCTCCTCCTTTACCTTATCGTCATTTCCGTTTGTACAGGCAACGGCGGCTCCTATTATGTTTATTTCGGTTTTGTCGCCGATATCCTTGAATTCTGCCGATATTATAACGTCAACCTTTTTTATTCCCTTGACGTCAAGTAAGAAATCTTCAAGCTTACATTCCATATTTTTTACGTATTCCTCTTCATTGTCGGTGCTTATCTTATTGCCACCGAGAACAGTCCCGAGAATAATAAATACCGCTCCCAATGCAAAGAGCAGAATAATATAAATTTTTCCTTTTTTAATCTTATTTTCTTGTGACATTAACCTTTACTCCGATTAAATTTTCCATATAAGTTTTTACATTGTCTACGTTTGACCAGGAAGCCTTGTTTGTAAGTATAATATTTACTCCGGTTATCTTAATTGACGATATTTCAGTTTTATCAATAACTATATCAACGTAAACGTCGCGCTCATCAAAGCCGTATTTTGCAATTAAAGCATCCTTCAGTCCCTTACAAACCTTATCCTTGGTTGTATTTACAATTACTGAATTTGAGCTGTTTACGTTATTTTTAAATTCAAGCATTTCCGTAAAGCTTAAAATTTCTTCCTTGAAATTTCCTATGCGGTACGTAAAATCCTTAAAGGGAGAAATAATTATAACAACCATTATAAGCCCGATAAGATAGTTTACGTATTTTTTGGTTCCCGATGAATTTTCGGAAAGAAAGGCTTTTATAATTCCCGAAAGCACCGCTAATATAATAATGGCATTTAAATAATCCTTCATTTATGCACCTATCGCAGATTTCAAAAAAATAGAAATAGCAAGTATAAAAAATAATCCTGTGCATGCAATTATAGCAAGAATAAATCCGCATATTCCCGAAGCGTCTGTTATCATTGATTTTTCTCTCTCGCATCCTATCATTCCGGAAAGAGATGCGCATATATCTAAAAATAGCTTATGTAAATATAATGAAATAACAGTAGGAATAGTCAAAAGCAAAACGCATATTACTCCTATCCATCCAAGACAGCTTTTAATAAATCCAACGCTTGCTGTAACCGTACGCAGAGCCTCTGAAATTGAGGGACCGACAATGGGTATAAAGCTGCCAACGGCGAATTTAGCGGTCTTAATAGATAGGGTATCGGCGCTTTGTGTAAGAGTGCTTTGAAATGAAAAAATAAAGGAAAATATCGTCATAGTAAATACGGTAAGAGTAACGAATGTATTTTTTATCAATTTTGAAATTCCTCCGATATCGGCATCTCCGGATATGGATTTTATGATTGAAAATACCAATGCAACGCTTATAATCGGAGCAAGACAGGATAAAAGAATATTCTCGGTAAGTGCGATAAACATCATCATTGATGCATTTCCGAGGGCGGCAGTTGAAAGCTTTCCATCAAAAATGTTTATGACGGTCATAACAGGCGCAAAGGATGTCATCACCGTACAAAGAGTACGCATATACGTAATTACGCTCTTGCTAAGTCCGTTTACAAGATTAAATACGGAAAGGGAAATACAAAGAGCAGAGCATAGATTATAGGATTCGTTAAGAGTAGATATACGTAAGCCCTTTGATGCCGTATTGAAAACCGATGATATAATTACGGAAACAAGAATTAAGGAAACTGAGCTTAATACGTCGGGAATCCCCGCCAAAAGACTGTTTATCGCCGTGTCAAAAAAGGTTTTGTAGTTTATTTCTCCGTCCGTAAGGGAAGAAAAATTTCCTTTAAAAATATCTTTTGGTAAAATATCCTTAACATAGTCGGGAAGACTGATTTCAAATTCGGTAAGCTCATCCTCCATTGATGATATAATTTCATCCTTAGGCTCGTCTGCGTAGACGTTTAACGAAAAAACACACGCTATAATAATAAACAAAATAATTTTTTTCATTACCCCATAATATCCTCGCACAAAAGCATAATTTCCTTGATAAGAGGAATGCAAAGTAAAATAATTTCTGCTTTTCCTATAGCTTCGATTCTTGAAGCGATTGCGCCCTCTCCCGAATCGTTGCATATATCCGAGGTTATCTGGGTAAGTAGAGCAATACCCAGCGCCTTTATAAGTATAGGAAAATATTTTTGTATTTGTGTTCCCGACGCAATATCCTCAAGAAATTTTAAAATAGGGTAGAATACAGCGAGAGATATAAGCGCTGCCCCTACGGTTACAAGTAATCTAATAAACAGGGAATATTCACTCTTCATACCCTTAAAAATTACGCAAATGCTTAAAACACAAATTACGGCGCCGCACACCTTAATTATTTCCATATTAAAAGCCGAAAATTTTCGAGAGAGTGGTAAATAAGGTTTCTATTTCAGATAAGATCATCAGCATAACTATAACTATACCTCCTATTGAAAGCAGGGTCGCTTGCTCATCACGTCCGCTTTTTGTAAGGATCTGACAGGCTACTGAAATAAGTATTCCTATTCCCGTTATTTTTAAAATAAGTGATACGTCCATATTAACCGCCTAAATAATCAGTATTACAAGACTTGCCCCTCCGAATATTGCAATAGTCCTGAACACTTTAATCTTGTTTTTTATGTCAGCCTCTGCCTTGTCAATGCTTTTGTTCAGCTGTAAAACAGTATATTCGCAAAGAGCAAGCTCCTCATCCTTCATTCCTTTACCAAGTGCTGAAAAAAATTCGTTTAAATATTCACAGTCATTTTTATCGAAATATAAGCATAGATTCCTAAAGTTGCTTTCATAAAGAGATTTAATAAACGGATCGTCATACTCGCAAAAAAGTCTTTCTTTTGGTGTAAGAAATAAATCTATCCTGGTTTTTACGTATAAAATAAAATCTCTCATCCTTAAAAGATCCGCAATTTTATTTTTTTCCTTTTTTTCATAAAAATATGAAAGAGTAACGCATCCGCACATAATTAAAAACGCGCCGATATATTTCATACGTAGTACTTTACAAGGGAATTTAATGCGTACTCGTATTTTTTTGAGCCACAACGTCTGCTTATCCCAAGGGCATAATTAAAAACATTTCTTTCAAAGAGCGGCAAAAGGATTTCCTTGCATTTAAGCTCATCAAAGCTTGACGCGTGGGTGGTTGCAACAAAGGTAACTCCGCAATTTGATGAATTAAGAATGGCGTAAGCCTCCTGTAAGGTTGTAATCTCATCGCAAATTATAATTTCGGGAGTCATAGTTCTTGTTGCAAAGGTAATTGCGCTTTCCTTGGGATACGATAAAAAGAAATCTGCACAGGTTTCCTGCTCAATTCCCGATTTAAGCTCCTCGCGGCTGTCTATTACGCTTACCCTTTTCACAGAATCACCTTCTGATAGCTTACAAATAAGCTCTCTCAGTATAGTGGTCTTACCGACTCCCGGTGATGAATAGAGAAGAATGGATGAACGGAAGGAGTCCTTCTCCATAATACTGTAAAGATAGTTTGCCGCTCCGTAAATCCTTTTTGGCATTCTGATATTCAGTGAGCTGAAATCGGTAATTCCCGTTATATCTCCGTTTTGTATTGTGGCTTTACCGCATATGCCGACTCTTATACCTTGTCCTATACTCAGATACCCCTCTTTAATCGTATTGAATTGAGAATAAACAGAGCCGTTGCAAAAGGAAAAAAGAGATTCGCTTATATGACCTTCGGTTATGTAAAGGCTTGTCTTGATATTACTGAAGGACGATATTAAATGCATATAAGAATTTGCGTGCAGTCTGATCTCATCAATTTGAATGCTTGAATTTTCCTTTGAGAACTCATACAGATAATCGCTTATATCTTCGGGTAAAAGTGTAAGAAGATAATCAAGTCTTTTATTTTTTTGCCTTTGACAGTTTATTTTTACTTTCATTTTTAACCTCCTTTGCTTCAATGTATATTGTGATACTACAGTTAAAAGAACAAAAGCAAGGAAATTCCTTGCTTTTTACCTTGTTTTGTGCTAAAATCAATCTTGGTCAGGCATTGAAAGAGTGTGTATAAAGCCCTTAGCGTCAGCAGAGCATACGTCTCCCGCAATTACACGGTTTTTATATACTATCACGTTTGCATATACAGTTCCGTTGTAATTCGGATAATTAGTAATTTTAAAGGTGTAACGAACGGCCGTTTTTTTGCAGTATTTAGATAAATCAAGTCCTTGCTGCTTCTGTATTTCGTTGTATGAAGTCATTACCTTGTCAAATTCTTTCGGTACGGTTATTTCGCATTCTTCAACGGGCTTT
This sequence comes from Eubacteriales bacterium, assembly GCA_045542635.1. Lineage (GTDB taxonomy): Bacteria > Bacillota > Clostridia > Oscillospirales > CAG-272 > RGIG2000. The sequence goes on along the minus strand of JAZQLK010000024.1, from coordinate 10,060 downwards.
GTATCCACCTGCCATCCGTACTGTGATAAAAATTTTATAATATCATCCGCATTTTTTACGTTGTCAAAGGAAATTGATTCGTTCATAGCGGCAATTTGAGCCGTTGTTTCGGTTGCATATGTCGGTACGAAAAATATGAGCGCCGCAATTGTAACTATGGCAATTCCGATCACACCGAAAAATTTTAAGGTTGACGCTTTAAGCGAGTATACAAACATTATTTTTCTCCTCTTAAATTTTATATTCGTTGTTACATTTTTATTGCAGACATTTAAAAAATATGACCAAAGGAGAATAAATGGTTCTTTTTGTTGATTCAAATAAATTCAGACGGGAAAAGCTTTCAAGAAGATGCAGAACAAGCGATCTACCCTCAATGTCTATCAATTACGAAGAGTTTGACTGCTTTGTAAAGCCTCTTGTGACCGTTTTGATCGACCCGACAAAATCCTTTATGAAGGATTTAAAAAGAAGCGAACGCACGCTGTATATAATCATAGTTAAAAAAGAAGAGTATTTAACTCTATATCCCGGCTTATGCGTTCACTATGATATAAAAGGTGAAATTAGTCCCGAAGAAATATGTGAGCTTATAAGGGCTCATACGGGTTATAATCTTTCCGAGGATATGGATAATCACGTTTGCGTTGATATGAAAATCAAGGATGCTTTCTGTGATAATAAAAGGCTATATCTCGGAAAAACCGATTTTAAAATACTGAGATTCTTTTTCTACAATTACGGTAAGATATTTACATACGATGAAATTTTCGAATATCTGCATTACACGGGAAAAATAGTAACGAAAACCTTTGACGGTTACGTGCAGAGAATTAACAGAAGCTGTATAAGAAATTTAGTTGAAAACGCAATTGCAAAGAGAACTGTGGGATATGAAATGCCAATACTTACGGGGGACAGTCCACGTAAATATGATAAACGATTAAATGTTTTACTTATATAGGAGGGAAATATGAATTACACGTTACCGAGAATCACAAAGGACACGGTTGAGCTTTACGCTTATACAAACAAATCAATTTTAAACATAGCGCCTCGTGGAATAGTTCTTGATTTTCACGGACTTGGCGGTGGAAATTTAAAGAATGATCACAGTGATTTTGATAAGCTTTGCGCCGAAAACGGAATTTTAACGGTATTTCCGTATTATGGCCCCTGGAGTTGGATGAATGAGGATGCTGTAAAATACGTTGACGAGGTCGTTTTCGCCGTATGTGAAAGAGAAGGCGTTTTGCCAAATGAAATTCCTATTATATCAACCGGAGGAAGTATGGGCGGACTAAGCGCTCTCGTTTATACGAAGTATGCAAAAGTAACTCCCAAGGCTTGCTTTACAAACTGTCCCGTATGTGATCTTCTTTTCCACGCTACGGAGCGTGTTGACCTTCCGAGAACGATTTATCTTGCTTTTAATTATGGTAGTAAGTCATTGGAGGAGGCTATGACCGCAAACTCACCTTACCATATTGCGGACTCAATGCCGGACGTTCCTTATTACGTTATTCACGGCACAGCCGACCGGCTTGTTAATATAGATAATCATTCAAGAAAATTTGTTGATAAAATGGTTGAATTCGGTAAAAACGTAACGTTTATTCCTGTTGACGGTATGCATCATTGCGATATTTGGTCATACCCCGACATTAAGGATGCTTATTATAAGGCTATCATAGACGCGATATAAACATAAAAAGGCTTAACGGCGTGCCGTTAAGCCTTTTTCCTTTAATGTACCTTCATTTTTGCATCTATAAGCGTATAATATGTAAATCCGTTGTGTTCATATTTACTGAGCTTACCTGTAACAGTTATTACAGTACCACCCTCAGGATACTCCTCGGGGGGATTTTTAAGAATGAATTCTATATAATCCGAATGGTCATGGGAGGTTTCTTTTATAAAAACGAGATGATGCTCTCCCATATTGGTTGTGAAATTACTGATTTCACCCTTTATTTTGATTGTTTTACCTTCATTCATTTCATAATTTGATCTAATTAAATCAAGAGATGACATTGCGTTATGCGCATCAAGATTTGTTAGGTCAAAATCCACTCCGCAGGAGGTAAGAGAGAATACAAATACGAAGGCTAAAAGCAGGCATAATGTTTTCTTCATAATAACACTCCTTTATATTTTATTGATAACTATATTTTAGGACTTTTTAGATTGGTTTTCAATACTTTTTTCGAAATATGTTTGTTTTTGTCATAATTTTTTTTGATTTTGCTAAGGAAATCGACACTTTTTTTATGTGATTAGTAATATAATCAACCGTAAAGGAGGTGCTAAATGACTATTTATGCAGATATACTTTTCGCTGTAAATTTCAGTATGGATTTTGTCTCCATTTTTATTTCTCTTACCCTTCTAAACAGGAAAATCAGTAAAAAAAGAATACTTATAGCATCATCAGTAGGCGGTATATACGGGGTATTTGAGCTTTTTTTGAGCTTGAATCCAATTTTAGACATTATAGTAAATATTACTGTATCTTTTTTAATGTGCTTTATAGCTTACAAGGAGAAAAATATAAGAAGATTTCTTTCATTTTACGTTGTCTTTGTGGGGATAAGTCTGACCCTTGCGGGATTTATGAGTGTTTTTTATTCCTTTTTGAATAAATTACTGTCGGAGTACATACTTGAATATACATACGATAAAGCGTATAACGGAGCCAGATTTTTTATAATTGCATCATTATCGGTAATTCTTGCAATGATTTTCGGCAGAGTATTTTCAAGGGATAAAAACATTGTGAGCAGGCATCTTACCGTTAAAGTAAAATCACAGTTGTTTGAATTTGATGCTCTTTGTGATACGGGAAATACCTTAAAGGACGTTTTAACGGGAAAAAGCGTAATTCTTGTTCCAAAGGAAAGTCCTCTTGGAAATATTATTGAGAATATTCCCGATATTTATAAGAAATACATACCGTACGATGCTGCTAATAAGCACGGAATTTTAAAGGGAATCGTTCCCGAAAAAATTATAATTGACGGTAAAAACATCGACGCTATCATAGCGCCGGTTGAAAATAAAAGCTTTACGGGATACTTAGGTTGTGTTCCGTATGCGCTAACGTAGGTGATTTATGTTTGAATTTATAAAGAAAGCATTAAGAAAAATAATAAACAGGCTAATTCCGAACGACGTATTATACATAAACGGTCCCGAGATGCTTCCACCGCCGCTTTCTGCCGAGGATGAGGCAAATGCCATTAAGGAAATGGAAACGGATCCAAGTAAAACAGGTTTATTGATAGAGCATAATTTACGTCTTGTGGTTTATATTGCGAAAAAATTTGAAAATACCGGAGTAGGAATAGAGGATCTTATCTCTATAGGAACAATTGGTCTTATCAAGGCGATAAACTCTTATAAATCAGATAAAAATATCAAGCTTGCAACTTATGCGTCAAGATGTATTGAAAACGAGATTTTAATGTATATAAGGAAGAGCAGTAACAGACATACTGAGATTTCAATAGACGAGCCGCTCAACACCGATTGGGATGGCAATGAGCTTTTGCTTTCGGATATTCTCGGAACCGAGGAGGACGAGGTATATAAGAGAATAGAGGAAAGTGAGGATAAAAAAATAATATTTGAGGCCATATCAAAGTTAAATAAGAGAGAACAGATAATAATAAATATGAGATTCGGTCTTGGTGGCTATAAGGAAAAGACTCAAAAAGAGGTAGCTGATGAGCTTGGAATTTCTCAATCCTATATATCAAGATTAGAAAAAAAGATTATGAAACGACTAAAAAAAGAGATAGAAACAAAAATTTAAAAATAATTTTAAAAAATCCTTGACTTTTGTATACGTTATGTAGTATAATGAATCGAAAATTATAGATTTACGCTAAAAGAGGTGAAAATAATGAAGGCAGGAATTCATCCCGAATACAAGGAAGCTACTATCAGATGTGCTTGCGGTAACACAGTTGTTACAAAGTCAACTAAAGGTGATATCTCCGTAGAAATCTGTGCTAAGTGCCATCCTTTCTTTACAGGTAAGCAGAAATTCGTTGATGCTGGCGGACGCGTTGATAAGTTCAAGAAGCGTCTTAACGGCGGCAAATAATTTGGTGAATCGGGTAAGTAGTTATTCTGCTTACCCTTTTAACTTTTAAAGGAGAAGTTTATGGAAAAAAAGATAACCAAGGTAGTTACGGTTGGCGTATATTCCCAGGGCGGTCAGGATGAGTGCGAAAGCTCCTTAAAGGAGCTTGAAAGACTTGTTAACACTGCGGGGGGCGCCGTATTTGCCTCAATGACACAATTAAAGAATGTTCCTGATGCTTCTACCTACATTGGAGAAGGAAAGCTTAAGGAGCTTTCCGATATATGTAAAAGTAATGACGTTGATATGGTTGTGTTCGATTGCGAGCTTACTCCCGCTCAGATAAAGAACATAGAAGATGTAGCCGAGGTTGACGTTATTGACAGAAGTATGCTTATTCTTGATATTTTTGCTCTCCATGCCGTAAGCGCAGAGGGTAAATTACAGGTGGAGCTTGCTCAGCTAAAATATACTGCGCCAAGACTTATGGGCAAGGGTAAGGATATGTCAAGACTTGGCGGAGGAATAGGTACAAGAGGCCCCGGTGAAAGTAAGCTGGAGATTGACCGACGCAGACTTGCTTCAAGAGTTGCTTTTTTGCGCAGAGAGCTTGATGAATTGGAGAAGAACAGGCTTCTTACAAGAAGCCAGAGGGATAAAAGCGGTATAGCCAAGGCTTGTATCGCAGGATATACAAACGCGGGAAAATCCACTCTTCTCAACCTTCTAACGGGCGCAGGAATCCTTGCTGAGGATAAGCTTTTTGCAACCCTTGATCCAACAACCAGAAAATTTGAATTGCCAAGCGGTATAAAAATGCTTATTACCGATACCGTTGGCTTTATAAGAAAGCTGCCGCATCATCTTGTTCATGCATTCAAATCCACACTTGAAGAAACCGTATACTGTGATTTTCTGATTATTGTGGTTGACGCATCTGATAAGGAATGCTTTGAGCAGATGACGGTTACGGAATCCATACTTGATTCGTTGGGCGCCAGCGACAAGCCCAAGCTTTACGTTTTCAATAAATCCGACCTTGCAACCAATGAAAGACTTTATGATTTAAGACTTATAAGAGGAGCAGAATCCCGTGTCGTAACTCTTTGCGCAAAAAGCGGAGAAGGGCTTGACGAGCTTACATCCCAGCTTGAGGAGCTATGCAGAAGCGGTAAAACAAACGAGGTATTTTTATTTCCTTACAGTGACCAGGGTCAGATGAATATACTCTATAATAGCTCTGAGGTAAGGAGCACAAAATACGTGGAGGAAGGAGTATTGGTTGAAGCGTGCGTGGATGAAAAAACCAAAGGTATTCTAAAAAAATATTTAAGGTAATTCTACAAATGCCAAAAACGTGAAAATCCTTATGAATACTGGGAAAATAAAACGTTTACATCATTCTGCCGAAATTGAATTCACAGAAAAGAAATCTCTGTTTATTGGCTTTTCTGCAGTTGTAAAAAATGAAGAAGAGGCACTTAATATAATAAAGGAACGAAAGAAAAAATTCTCGGATGCTACCCATAACGTATATGCGTACATTATCGGCGACGGAGCAGTTGCAAGATATTCTGATGACGGAGAGCCTCAGGGTACCTCCGGTATGCCGACGCTTAACGCTATCCGTATGTCGGGAATTACCGACGTACTTGTTGTTACTACAAGATACTTCGGTGGAATTCTTCTCGGCGCGGGCGGACTTGTCAGAGCATATTCGACCGCCGCTTCAATGGCGCTCGAGGCAGGGGGAATTTCCGTATATGAGAAATATCTTGAATACACCGTCGTTTGCTCATATTCGGATTACAATAAGCTTCTTCCTATCTTTTCGTCTTACGACGTTATAATCGACAAAACAGACTTCGGTTCGGAAATTACAATCATTTATGCGGTTGCCGAGGATAAGAACGAAAAACTACAACTTAATATTACAGAATCCTTTGCGGATAAGCTAAAATCTACTTGCCTCGGCGAAAGATTCGACACAAAATAAGTACAAAAAAGTAATTTGTACTTTTTTTGCGTATTTATATAATATAAGCGAAACCTGTGACCCAAACGTCGCATTACGTGTAGTACATTTACGATACGGACTGCTTCGTTAACACGCAGCTGCTAGAAGGAGGATTTTTATGAACGCTAACGAAATGTTTCTTGAAAGAGAAAAGACCTTTTTATCCCCTTACGCTTTTTTGACATCCGATACAAAGGGTAGAGATAAGCCATGTGTTCCTTGTCCCAACCGTACAGATTTCCAAAGAGACAGAGACAGAATTTTGCATTGTAAATCCTTCAGAAGACTTATGCATAAAACACAGGTGTTCTTTTCACCGGAGGATGAACATTTCAGAACGAGAATGACTCATACTCTTGAGGTTACACAGATTGCAAGAATCATTGCAAGAGCTCTTCGTCTTAACGAGGATTTATGTGAGGCTGCAGCTCTCGGACACGATCTCGGACATACTCCCTTTGGTCATTCGGGTGAGTATGCTATGCAGATGTTTTATTCCCCCGATTTTGCTCATTACAAGCAGAGCGTTCGTGTTGTGGAAAGACTTGAAAATAATGGTGACGGCTTGAATCTTACATGGGAGGTCAAGGACGCTATTCTTAACCATACAGGCTCAAACGAGGCTTCAACTCTTGAAGGTAGGGTTATTAAGCTTGCAGACAGAATCGCTTACATAAATCACGATATAGACGACGCAATACGTGCAAAAGTTCTTTCAATTGACGATATTCCAAAGGATATTATCGAAACCCTCGGAAGAGGACACAGCGAAAGAATAAACAATATGGTAAAATCCGTCATCAGCGAAAGCTATGAAAAGCCATTTGTTAAAATGAGTGATGAGATTTCCGAAGCTACCTTGGCTCTTCGTTCCTTCCTCTTTGAAAATGTATACCACAATAAGACGGTAAAGGCAGAAGAGGATAAGGCTATAGAAATGATACGCATACTTTTTAATTACTTCGTTAATTCTCCCGAAAAGCTTCCTGCGCTTTACAGAGAAAACTGTAAGACGGACGGTGTGGAAAGATGCGTATGTGACTATATTTCAAGTATGACCGACAGGTATGCCATAAAGACATTCAGAGAGCTTTACGTGCCTGATATTTGGGGGGGAAAGAAATGATTCCCGCTAATATCATTGAAGAAATTAAGTACAGAAATGAAATTGAAAACGTTATTTCCCAGTACGTGACACTGAAGAGGGCAGGCTCGAATTACAGCGGCTTATGTCCTTTTCACAGTGAAAAAACTCCTTCCTTTGTTGTTTTTCCGGGTACACAGTCCTTTTACTGCTTCGGATGCGGAGCGGGAGGCGACGTTATAAATTTCACAATGAGAACGGAAAATCTCGATTATGTTGACGCTATAAAAGCTCTTGCTAAGCGTTCCGGTATTACTATTCCCGAAGATGCCGATACGGGTAGAGCCACAGGCGTTTCAAGACAGAGAGTTCTGGAAATGAACGTTGAAGCTGCTAAGTTTTTCAGAAGTATGCTTTTTGATGAAAAGCACGGTGCTGAAGCGCGGGATTATCTTCTGAAAATAAGAAGGCTTTCAATAGCAACCGTCAAGCATTTCGGTCTTGGATACGCTCCTAACAGCTTCGGCGCTTTACACGATCATCTCAAAAAGCTTGGTTATACGGATAATGAAATGGTCGAGGGCTTCTTGTGTGCCCGTGGTAAAAACAATTCTGTGTACGATCTGTTCAGAAACAGAGTAATATTCCCGATTATTGACGTTTCGGGTAACGTTGTTGCATTTGGCGGCAGAGTAATGGATGATTCGGTACCTAAATATCTGAATACGTCCGATACGCCCGCATTTAAGAAAAGCAAAAATCTTTTTGCCTTGAATTTTGCAAAGGGTAAGTGTGAAAATATGCTTATTCTGTGCGAAGGATATATGGACGTTATTGCATTACACGCCGCAGGCTTTGAGAATGCCGTCGCGACTCTCGGTACAGCAATAACCCAAGAGCAGGCTAGGATATTTTCAAGGTATACCAAGAAGGTCGTTATATCCTATGACAGTGATAGTGCGGGTCAAAGAGCGGCAGACAAGGCCTTCAGGTATCTTCAAGAGGTCGGCGTGGACGTTAAAATACTCAACATGTCCGGAGCAAAGGACCCTGATGAATATATCAAGCTTTTCGGAGCGGATAAATTCTCCGAGCTTATTAATAAATCAAAGGCAAGAATCGAATTTGAGTTGGACAAGCTTCTTCTTCAGTATGATTTGAGAAACGTAGATGATAAGATAAAGATATCTGCGTCAATATGCAGAGTAATTGCCGCTTATCCGTCCAGCGTGGAGAGAGAGCTATACTGTGAATACGTTTCGAAAAAACTGGAAATTCCTATTGATAGCCTGAAGCGTGACGTTGCAGGTATAATGAAAAGGAATACTAAGGAAGAAAAAACCAAGCAAATGAGCGAAATATACAGAGCGTCCAGCGGAGATGGCGACAGAGTAAATCTTGAAAGCGCAGCAAACATAAAGGCGAGCAAAACAGAAGAAGCGATTCTCGGACTTATGTTGCTTCACGAGGAGCACCTTGCAAGATGCTCAAGGGAGCTCTCTCCTGACATTTTTGTAACCTCCTTCAACCGTCGCGTTTTTGAAAAAATCATAGAATTCTATAATTCGTACGGAAAATTTGATATAGGATTTATCCAAGAGGATTTTAATGAAAACGAGATTTCAAGGATTACAAAAATGGTAATAGACAGACAGGCGCTTGATTCCAACGGAGCAGACGTGCTTGAATCCTGTATAAAATCCCTTAAGGCAGAAAAAAATAGGGAGGATGCGGTATCAAGTATTGATTCTTTGGAGGATCTTTTTAAACGTAAAAAATAGAGGGGGTAATACATATGAACGGAAACAACAATTACGATCTTAACGAGCTTATCGAAAGCGCTAACGGCAATATGTCTGATATGGAAAAGGATCAGAACGATATTGATAAATACGGCGATTTTTACAGTAACGATCAGCTTGATGAGATTTATGAATCCATAAAGAATACGAAAAACGTAGAGGATATGGATAGCGACGACGTAGACGACCTTGAAAAGGAGCTTGAGCAGCTTATAAGCTCCGATGACATTGAAAAGATGCAGGAGGGTCTTTCTATTGATGACCCTGTAAGAATGTATCTTAAAGAAATAGGAAGAGTTCCGCTTTTAAGCGTTGAGCAGGAGCAGATACTTGCACAAAGAATGAAGGAGGGCGACGAAAAGGCTAAAAACAGCATCGTTGAAGCGAACCTCCGCCTTGTTGTAAGCATTGCTAAAAAGCACCTCAATAAGGGTATGGCGTTCCTCGACCTTATCCAGGAGGGTAATCTCGGTCTTATGAAGGCTGTTGAAAAATTTGACAGCTATAAGGGCTTTAAATTCTCGACATATGCTACCTGGTGGATCAGACAGGCAATTACAAGAGCTATTGCCGATCAGGCAAGAACAGTACGTAGCCCCGTACATATGGTAGAAACCATCCATAAGGTAGCAAGAGTATCAAGACAGCTCCTTCAGGAATACGGAAGAGAACCCACTCCCGAGGAAATTGCAGAAAAGATCGGTATGACTGCCGATAAGGTAAGAGATACAATGAAATACGCCCTTGACCCAATTTCCCTCGAAACACCAATCGGTGAGGAGGAGGATAGCCATCTTGGCGATTTCATTCCCGATGAGGATTCTCCCGCGCCTGCAGAGGCAGCATCTTACACGCTTCTTAAGGAACAGATAAACGAGGTTCTCCATACTCTTACTCCAAGAGAAGAGCAGGTGCTTAAGCTTCGCTTCGGGCTTGAGGACGGAAGAACAAGAACTCTTGAAGAGGTTGGCAAAGAGTTCGATATTACAAGAGAAAGAATCCGTCAGATTGAGGCAAAGGCGTTAAGAAAGCTTCGTCATCCCAGTCGTTCTAAGCGTCTTCGTGAT
>JAZQLK010000023.1:0-4765 GCA_045542635.1 Eubacteriales bacterium | reverse complement strand
ATCTATACAGAACTGATCATATTGTGTTAGTAGGTAAAACTGTCCTTAAAGTTCATTTTTATATCGTGTGTTTTTTAGCTTTTCGTCAAGATTTACTATGTCTTGCCATTTAGCGACCAGACCTTGACCTCTTAAGGTTTTCCATTCCATAGATATTGCGTCGTGGCAGATTTTTCCTTGTCCCGTTCTTTCGTGATGGCAGAAAGCGCATTCAAGAGGAAGGATTTTTGTGTTATGTAATTCGCATAGACCATTTTTTAAAAAATTGCAATGATTTTTTGAAGCTTCGTTTGTAGCAATATATCCCTCGCATCCACAGAACGCCGGGGATAGAACCGCATAATCGAAATCCGGAGAAATTTCCATCATCATTCTGTCAGCATATCCCAAGGTTATGGCTAATTCTGCCTGGTCTACGGTCCACCAACCGGGGCGTTTACAATAACTTTGGCAGATAGAGCAGGTGCATCCATTTGATGGAGGAAACATAGCTTTTAAGTTCATTATTCCACCTCACTTCAAATCAATTTTAACATTTGACAGTATGGAATAACATATCGTGGCACGATAGGATTGATTAACCTTAGCGTGATAAATTTGATAGAATGTTTAAAAACTCATTGTAATTACGTAATAAATCAAAATATGGTGATTGTAACCAATCGTTCTTCATAATCTCGGAAAGAGAACGTGTATCTGCGCTTGCGTATTCACTGCGGTTTTTAGAAAATTTTCCAAGTAGTGTAGAATAAAAATTCTTTTCCTTTGGTCTTTTATCGTAATTCAGAGCAAACTGTACTGCTTTTTTTAAATGAATTATAGCTTTATCTACATTGTTTTCTTTTGCATAAAGTTTTGCGGCTTCTATATGCGAAAGCGCTTTGTCCCAAGTGTAATTTGGAAACTCACCATCGTATATCAATTCGTCAAGCTGCTCCCTCTTTTCTAATATTATCAAGGCAGTTTTGTCGGGTATTGAGCAATTTATTGCTAAATCCCACATAGCTTTACTCAAAAGATTATAGCTTTTCCTTATTAAATCCTGTGCGGCGGAAATTTTTTCTTTATCGTCGAGTGATGACAATATACGCATTTCTCTGCAAAGTAATACGGAAGGAAGCTCCTCGTATAATTTTCTACCTTCTTTTTTTCTACCCATTTTACAATGATGAAAAGCAAGACGGGATTTTGTTTGCAATACGATATCTATGTTGTCGCTTTCCCTTATTATTCTGTTAGCCAATAATAAAATTTCCTCGTCATATTCCCGAGATTCGTCAATTGAAAGAGAACTGTTATGACAGTATATAAATAATGAATATAAAAGACAGACAGCAATATCTAAGTTTGCAGGATATTCGGTTATTCCTGACTTAGCGAGCTTTATAGATTCATTTATTTTGCCATTACTTATTAAATTTTTATGTTCGGTAAGTATCTTTTCTATTTTATGCTTGTCCGATATATTGTGTATGCACATAAGCTCATCTACGGTGACTCCGAAATACGAGGCAATTATTGGTATTAGCTCAATGTCGGGATAACAAAATTCGTTTTCCCATCTTGAAACAGATTGACATGAAACACCAAGAATTTCGGAGAGCTGTTCTTGGGTAACTCCTTTTGACTTTCGAAGATTTTTAATGCTTTTACCTATATTAAGCTTCATAGAATTCTCCTTTTAGCGTTTTTTAAATTATAACACCTTTTTGTACATATATCAATATCACTATATGTGATTAGTTTCACCTTTGTAGTGAATTTATAACGCAAAAACAGACGGGTTTTTCCCGTCTGTTTTAAGCTTTTTAAGCGTTTGCTCTTATTTTGCGTTTCTTTTTTACCGGAGTAAGAGCGCCTCTGTCAAGGGTTGAAAGCTCCTCCTCTGTTACGCCAAGCATTTGGAAAAGCTGCGGTAAGGTTATAATTTCAACCTCCTTGCCTTCCTCGTTAATAAGTCTGTCAAGCTTGCTTTTTCTGTAGCATTCGTAATCCTCGCCCTTGCCGTTTTTAAGCTCGGCCGTCACAAATACGTTACAGCTCTGAACTCTGGACGTGTATAAAGCGCCGTTCTTGGCAAGCAGGGATACGATATTCATCATTTCATTGAAATGGTAATCCTCATAAAGATTGCTTATGCAGAATCTTTTCTTCCTTATAGGCGTGTCCGCCTTGAAATTAGAGAATACCCTTGATGCATATCTTGAAAATTCGAAGTGATTTTCTCTTGATGCGCATATCCAGTTTTTTCTTTTGCTTCCCGTAAGCTTTTCCATTTTAGAAAGCTTCTGAGCCTTTAAAAGCTCCTTGTATCTTGTATATTCCGTATCTATAATTCCGCCTCTGCACCAGCATTTGCCGTTAGGATATTTTTCAATAACCTCGGAAACGGAAAGCCCCGTTGATAAGCAAATACCCTTAAGCACCTTCATAGTAAGATACGCGTCGTCATCGCTCTTATGTACGTCCTGGGTTTCATCCGCGTTGAATTCCTCAGCGGCGTGAAGCAGGGAAGGGGTATTGCTCAGCTTGCGCATATCCGTAAAGATTCTCTGTACGTCTATAAAGTCGTAGTCGAAGATCTCCTTTTTATATCTTTCGCATTCGCTTTTGATATATCCTGCATCGGACATTACGGAAAAGCCGAATATCATAGAATCGGGATCGGTAAGAAGCTCTCTTATTCTTCTGTAAAAGTGGGGAAATCTCGGCGCGGATTTGAATTCCTCCTCATCGTAGGCAAGGACTATCCCCGGACGGTTTCCTCTGCCTGTAAGATGAAATTTTGAATGGGGGTCTATTACAATATCTTCCTTTTCGAGGACGTTGAAATCTTCATCCGTTACGACGTAGCCGAAGGAGCAAATTTTACCGCGACCCTGGAAACAGTTAGCGCACTCAATGTCAAAAAAAGTGTATTTCATATCTGTTCCTGTCTTAATTAAATTTCACGTCTGCCTTGAATAGCTCTGTAAAGAGTAACCGCATCGGCATATTCCAGGTCTGCGCCAACGGGCAAGCCGTTTGCAATTCTTGTAACCTTTACGCCGAATGCTTTCAACATTTTGGAAACGTACATAGCCGTTGCCTCGCCCTCCACCGTGGGGTTTGTAGCGATGATAACCTCCTGTATATCCTCCTCGTTGATCCTCTCAAGAAGCTCCTTTATTTTAAGCTTTTCGGGGCCGATACCCTTCATAGGCGATATAACGCCGTTTAAAACGTGATATACGCCCTTATATTCCTTAACCTTTTCAAGCGCCATAACGCTTTGAGCATCCTCGACCACGCATATAACGGAGTGATCTCTCGTATCCGATGCGCAAATGGAGCACAGCTCGGATTCGGATATGCTCTGACAGCGCTTGCAAAGGCAAATTTTTGTTTTTGCGTCAAGAATAGCCTGAGCAAAGGCTGCCGCCTCGTCCTCCGTCATATTAAGAACGGAAAAAGCCATACGGACAGCGCTTTTTTTACCTACGCCGTCAAGGGAGCGAAACCGCTCTGACAATTCCTGAAGTGGCTTAAGTAACGTATTCATCAGAACAAACCGGGCATACCGAAGCCACCCATACCGCCTGTAAGCTTCTGCATTTCAGCGTCGGAATCTGCATTTACCTTCTTTATAGCCTCGTTTATTGCCGCAACCATAATGTCGGAAAGAGTTTCGATATCGTCGGGATCTACGATTTCGGGAGCAATGTCGATGGAAAGAACCTCGCGCTTACCGTTTATTTTTACCTTAACAACTCCGCCGCCTGCGGAAACCTCGTATTCCTTGGCTTCAAGCTCAGCCTGCTTATTCTGCATATCCTCCTGCATCTTCTGAGCCTGTCTTAACATTTCGTTCATGCTGGGACCCTTGGGAACCATTGCCTTCATAATATATACCGCCTTTCTTAATAATTAAAATTCATCAAGGTCAGATGTCTGAGCCTTTTGTTCTTCAAATATTATTTTTATCTGATCGGGAGTGTCCACGTCTATATCGCAGCACACCATAGCATCAAATAAAACCTTTTTATTTTTAGGAGAATCAAGCATAGTTGCCATAAGCTTATGTGCTGATACCACCTTGTATGTGCCGCCCATATCGTAGCAGCGGCAGCTCTTTAAAAAGCTTTCAGCGGCGGGATCAGTTTCTCCAACCTTGGAAATGATTTCATTCCAGTTATAAATTTCCGATGCCTTTACAGCCTCCCTGGGAGCTTCCTTCTTTTCTTCAATAACGGGCTTTTTCTGTACGGTCGGCTTTACCTCGCTGCTTACGGAGGTAGGTGTTTGAGAAGCATCGACGGGAACACCCTTTGAAAGAAGGGCAACCTTGTTTTCAAGAGAAGCAATTCTTGCAAGGAGAGCATCTGTGGTTGACGCAAGCTTTGAATCACACATTTTCATAAGCGTAAGCTCAGCGCAAAGACGCTTGTTTGTTGGATTGCGCATCATATTTGCGTAAGCCTCATCGAGTAAGCGCGAATGATAGAGAAGAGTTGCCATATCGAAGAGGGACGTAACCTCGCAAAGCATCTTATATTCCTGGGGAGCAAGGTCGAGATAATCCGACGTACCCGAGGATTTCTGCACCGTCATATCACGGTAAAAGGACGTAAGATCGGAGAAGAATACCAAAATATCCTTGGAGGAAATAACAATATCGTTAATTACCTTAAAGAGCTTTGCGTAATCCTTGTTTGCAATAGCGATGGCAACCTCGTACATCTTGTCGTAGGAGCTTGTACCGAGTATTTCGTTTACCAGATCCGCA
>JAZQLK010000022.1:0-8604 GCA_045542635.1 Eubacteriales bacterium | reverse complement strand
TCAACCATATGCTCAAGAACCTTAGGTCCCGCAATAATGCCCTCCTTGTTTACGTGTCCCACAAGAATTATGGATATGCCCTGGCTTTTCGCCTTGGCGATAAATTTAACGGCGCATTCCTTAACCTGATTTACGCTTCCGGGGATTGATGCGGAGGCAGGGTCGAACATAGTCTGAATTGAGTCGATAATAATGACCTCGGGCTTGATTTTGTCGGTTTGGGCTATTATATTGTCGACGTTTGTTTCCGTCATAAAGTAGGTGTTGGCTCCCTCAATTTCAAGCCTTGTGGCGCGGAGCTTAAGCTGTCCTGTGGATTCTTCTCCGGATACGTAAAGCACTCTTGTGGGCATTTTTGCGCAGATCTGCATAAGAAGGGTGGATTTACCGATACCCGGTTCACCCGCAAGAAGAATAACGGATCCACTTACAATACCGCCTCCAAGAACTCGGTCAAGCTCGCATATACCCGTTTTAGAGCGTATGTATTCGGGGATTTCCATATCCTCGAATTTGACGGCCTCGGCGCTTTCGGAAATTATGGATAATCTTTTATTCTTTGGCTCGGGCTTATCTACGTAGGTTTCTTCCTCAAAGGTGTTCCATTTCTTACAGGATGGACACTGTCCCATCCATTTCGGACTTTGATAATCGCATTCGGAGCAAACGTAAACCGTTTTGTTTTTCATTTTAATTTCGTCCTTTATAAAAGTCTTTTATTTATTTTAACACAGGTATAATTCGATGTCAATACGCCGTTGTCCCAATATCAACACATATTACGCTTCAACCGACAGGGATGAAATGAAAATAACCGTGGCAATATCCCGTCGGTACCCCTCGGTTTTATAAAGGCTTAATTCCTCGTTATTTGACATAAAGCCGCACTCAACAAGAATGGAAGGACAGGTAAGACTGTTTAAAATGTAAATTGAGCTATCCGCCTGCTTTATATGCCTTTTGTTATCATTTTGAATATACGTATGCGTATTTTTCTGCACATTTTCCGCGAATATTCTGCTTTTTTCATTATTTTTCGAGTAATATACTTGAAGCCCCTTATATTTTGACTGAGAAAAATTGTTCATATGTATTCCTATGAAAACGGGGTTTTCGTACTCCTCGGTTACTCTTACTCTGTTTTTTAAATCGTAAATTTTTTTCTTTCCCTTATAATTGTCAAGCTCCTTGTAGCGGTCATAGAGCAGCGTGTCATCCTGTCTTGTCATAACCGCCCTTTCTCCGTTTAATTCGTAAAGAAGGCAAAGGGATTTTGAAATTTCCAAATTTAAATCCTTCTCAAGGGTGCCGTCCGTGGCAACCGCCCCCGCATCCTCCCCTCCGTGTCCTGGGTCTATTACGTAGGTTTTCGTATATTTGTCGGAAAATGTCGGGGTAAGTGTTTGATTTTTAGAGTGTTCCCTCTTCACGAACCAAAGAGAGAAGGCAAGCACCAGAACAGAAGAAAGAATTGCAATTATTCCGTATTTAAGCGCGTATTTTCCGCTATAAGATTTCAAAATAAAATCACCTCGTAACAATTATATGACGAGGTGATTATTTAATATTCTTTTATTTTATTCTGTATACCGCTTCCGCATTCCTTCTTGTGATTTCAGCCACGCTCTCCAAGGAAATACCGTGAATGGACGCTATTTCCTCCGCGGTCTTCACAACGTAGCAGGGATGATTCATCTGTCCTCTGTACGGAGTGGGGGGAAGGTATGGGGAGTCCGTTTCAATAAGTATTCTGTCAAGAGGGCATACGGCACAGGCCTCCTTGGGCTTTTTGGCGTTTTTATAGGTTATAGGACCCGAAAATGATATATACCATCCGAGGGATATAAGCTCCCTTGCCATTTCCGCGCTTCCGCTGAAGCTGTGGAAAATACCCGTTACGTCGGGGAAGCGCCGTATTACGTCCATGCAGTCGCCGTGGGCATCTCTGTCGTGGATCACGACAGGAATATTGAGCCTTTTTGCAAGCTCCATCTGCTTTACGAAGAACAACATCTGCTTTTCATAGTCGCTGTCCTCGTAGTGGTAATCAAGTCCTATTTCTCCAAGGGCAACCACCTTGCTTTCCGAAAGCAGCCTTTCAAGCTCCGCAACGGTAGCGTCCGCATCGTCGTAAAAACGGATATCGTAGGGATGTATTCCGCAGGTTGCATATACCTCATCGAACCTTTTTGCCAGGTCTATGCTCACTCTTGAATTATCAAGGTTAGTGCCTA
This sequence comes from Eubacteriales bacterium, assembly GCA_045542635.1. Taxonomy (GTDB): domain Bacteria; phylum Bacillota; class Clostridia; order Oscillospirales; family CAG-272; genus RGIG2000. The sequence continues at coordinate 6,370 of JAZQLK010000022.1, read as the reverse complement.
TATTTACAATATTACAGACGCCGTTTTCTATCTGGTGACGGATATATCCGTCCACACCGCCCTCAAAGGAGCCTTCTATACGCGCGTCGTCACAATGGGCGTGGGTGTCAAACAATAACATATTTTTCCTCTGTTTAAAAGGGTGCTGTAGCCAACACCCTTTACTTTTTATCTTACTCTTTCGCCGTTAGGTGTGTCCTTGTCAAGGAATATCACTCTTACAGTTTCCTCGCCGGATGCAAGGATCATACCGTTTGATTCAATTCCGCAAAGCTTTGCGGGAGCAAGGTTTGCTACCATAACCACCTTTTTACCGATAAGGTCCTCGGGCTCGTAGAATTTTGCAATACCCGAAACGACCTGTCTTGTTTCGTAGCCCAGGTCAAGCTGAAGCTTAAGAAGCTTCTTTGCCTTAGGCACCTTTTCACAGGCGATTACCTGAGCGGTGCGAAGCTCGATCTCCGCAAACTTGTCAATGCCGATTATAGCGCAGCCCTCAGGCTTTTCGGGCTTCTTTTCCGCAGCCTCCTTAGCGGCTCTTTCCTTTTCAATCTCCTCAAGCATTGCCTTTTCGTCAATTCTTGCAAAGAGGATCTTGGCATCTCCGACGGAAACGCCGCTCTTCAAAAGTCCGAAGCTTACGTCATCGTAGGAGCGAAGGTCGGTATTTATCTGCTTGAAGATCTCCTCGCAGGTAGCGGGGATAAAGGGAGAGAGCATAACCGCACCGATACGGATAGCCTCAAGAAGATTATACATAACAGTTGCAAGACGGGGCATTGTTTCCTCGCTCTTTGCAAGTATCCAGGGTGTGGTTTCGTCAATGTACTTATTTGCGCGGCTGAGCATAGAGAATATCTCTGTAAGAGCATCCGCAACTCTGTATCCGTCCATAAGCTCGCAGAGCTTTTCGTATGCGTGGGCGCAAGCGTCCTTAAGCTCTCTGTCAACGGGCTCCTCTCCGTTAGGCGCGGGAATTACGCCGCCAAAGTACTTTTTGGTCATAGCGATGGTTCTGCTTACAAGGTTGCCAAGGTTGTTTGCAAGGTCCATATTATATCTTGTGATAATGGATTCATAGGTAATGCTTCCGTCGTTTGCGTAGGGCATTTCACTAAGGGCGTAATATCTTACGCCGTCAACGCCGAATCTCTTGGCAAGCTCGTCTGCGTAAACCACGTTACCTCTTGATTTGGACATCTTGTCAGCGCCGAAGTTGAACCAAGGGTGGCCGAATACCTTTTTAGGCAAGGGAATATCCAAAGCCATAAGCATAATGGGCCAATATATCGTATGGAAACGAACGATATCCTTACCGATGATATGAACGTCAGCGGGCCAATACTTTTGGAAAAGCTCAGGCTGAACCTCGTTTGCGGGGTCGTAGCCAAGACCCGTAATATAGTTGGAAAGAGCGTCGATCCAAACGTAGGTAACGTGCTTGGGATCGAAGGTTACGGGAATACCCCAGTCAAAGGAGGTTCTTGAAACGCAGAGGTCCTGAAGACCGGGCTTTAAGAAGTTGTTAATCATTTCCTTCTTGCGGCTTTCGGGCTGAATGAATTCGGGGTTATCCTCAATATACTTCATTAAGCGGTCTGCGTACTTGCTCATCTTAAAGAAGTAAGCCTCTTCCTTGGTTTTGGTTACCTCGCGTCCGCAGTCGGGACACTTGCCGTCAACAAGCTGAGTTTCGGTAAAGAAGGATTCGCAAGGAGTGCAGTACCAGCCCTCGTAGGAGCCCTTGTATATATCTCCCTGATTGTAAAGCTTTTCAAAAATGTGCTTAACGGCGGTTTCGTGATAATCATCAGTTGTGCGGATAAAGTGATCGTAGGAGGAGTTCATAAGATCCCATATGCCCTTTATTTCGGATGCAACCTTATCAACGTAAAGCTTGGGGGTGATACCGGCTTCCTTTGCAAGATCCTGTATCTTCTGACCGTGCTCGTCCGTACCCGTCATAAAACGCACGTCATAGCCTCTCTGTCTTTTATATCTTGCGTAGGCATCGGACATAATAACCTCGTAGGTGTTACCGAAATGAGGCTTTCTCGACGCGTAAGCAATGGCAGTAGTTAAATAGAATTTTTCCTTATTCATATCGTAGCTCCTTATTTAACCTCGCAGCCGCCAACGTAAACGTTGTCAATCTCGGGGTTTGTGATATCAGAAATTGTAATAAAGTCGGCTCTGTAGCATTTTGCGATCTTGCCGACAAAATCCGCTTTTATCATCTTGGCGGGATTTATTGTAGCGTACTTGATAGCCTCGTTAAGAGAAATTCCGCAGAATTTCATAAGATTCTTCATTGCGGCAAACATTGTAAGGGTGCTTCCCGCAAGAGTACCGTTTACGTCAACGGCGCGTCCTGCACGTACGTATACGTCTGTGCCCGCAATCTTATAAAGACCGTCAGCGCAGCAGGTGGCAGACATTGAGTCCGTAATAAGCACAAGCTTATCCTTGGGCTTGGAGCGGTACGCAAGCTTGACCATAGCGGGATGAACGTGATCTCCGTCACAGATAAGCTCGGCATAAGCCTCGTCACAGTTGAGAGCGCAAATGGCAGCTCCGGGATTTCTGTGGTGAACCTTTGTCATAGCGTTGAAGGTATGGGTAAAGGAACGGGCTCCCGCCTTTATAGCCGCCATAGCCTCCTCGTAGGTCGCGTTTGTATGAGCGATTCCAACCGTTGCGTTAAGCTCCTTTGCCTGTGAAATGAAATCCATAGCGCCGGGAAGCTCGGGTGCCATTGAAAAGTGGATCGGCGGAGGCATCATAGAAAGCACAAGAGTGTTAATCTCCTTGGCGTTGGGTAATGCAAGATACTGAATATTGTGGGCTCCCTTCATATCGGGGTTTAAATATCTGCCCTCCATATGTACGCCGAGAATATTTGAGTGACCGGGTCTTGTGTTAAGTCTGTTCTGATTTATGGCGAATATGGAATTCATAATATGGGAAACGGAATCGGAGGCAAGGGTAGCCATGACCGAGGTCGTGCCTGCCTTAGCGTATGTCTGAATCATCGACGGAATATCCGTGTCCTTAGCGTAATTGAAATCGTAGCCTGCGATACCGTGGGTATGAACGTCAACAAGTCCGGGGATAACGTATTTACCCTCAACGGAAACAACCTCGTAATTGTAAGGAATTTCATCCCTTGTTATATCCTTAATATACCCGTCCTCACAAAGAATATTTGCGGAAACAAAGGTTTCACTGTTGGTATTGAAAATCAATCCGCCCGTAAAAGCAACTCGTTTCATAAGTACCTCCTCATAAAGATATCAAATGTAGTTTCATCTTATAATTATAACAGAAAAACCCCTTGATATCAAGGAGTTTTCTTAAATATTTTAAATTATTTATTTATCTCGTTATAAATAACGCTTTTAGCAACGCCGCGGTCCTTTGCTACCGCCTTTGTAGCGTCCATTTTCGACATTCCAAGACCCATGTAATGGTTAAGATGCTCCGTAACCGTCATATTTGCAAAGAATGAGTCCTTTACGATTTCCTCCTCGCTTGCGCCCTCTATAACAAGAACGTATTCGCCCCGGGGCTCGGTTTCTTCATAGTAGCTTATGGCTCCCTTGACTGTGGTGCGGATGATTTCCTCGTTAAGCTTTGTAAGCTCGCGGCAAAGGGAGATTTTTCTGTCGCCGAAAACGGATAATATATCCTCAAGGGTTTTTCTGAGCTTATGGGGCGCTTCGTAAAAAACGGTGGTTCTTCTGTCGTTTTTGATTTCCTCAAGACGGGAGAAGCGCTCGTTTTTATTTGTGCTTAAAAAGCCCTCAAAGCAGAATCTTCCCGTAGGTAAAGCGGAGAGGGCAAGAGCGTTTACAACGGCGCTGCAACCAGGAATCCCGGTAACGGGTATGCCTTTTTCCGCACAAAGACGGACAAGATCCTCTCCGGGATCACTGATTGCGGGAGTACCCGCATCTGTAAGAAGAGCGCAGCTTTCACCGCTCATAAGGCGCTGAGCAATGATCTCCCCCCGCTCCCTTTTGTTATGCTCAAAATAGCTTACCATAGGCTTCTGTATGCCGAAATAGGCAAGAAGCTTACCTGTGTTTCTCGTATCCTCGGCGGCTATAAAGTCTACCTCCTCCATAACCTTAAGAGCTCTTTCGGTAATATCGGAAAGGTTTCCTATAGGCGTCGCTACAAGGTAGAGAGTACCGCCGACTATGGCGTTTTTATCTTCTCTTTGTGCGTTTCTCGATTTTATGCTGCTCATTTTAAAGACTCCATACTGCAATTTTCATATATTTTCGCAAATCTGTCCGTATACTCCCTTGTGCCGTCCCTGTAGATAAATAAGGGCTCATCCATTACAAGCCCGCTTTTACCTCCAAGCTTAGCGCAAACAAGCATTAAACAGGGGGGAGTGGTTGAATTTGGGTAAACATAGGTTATTTTTTTAGGCTCTAAGCCGTTGCTTTTAAGAGCGAAAATAAGGTCTGCCATTCTGTCGGGACGGTATACTACGTAGAAGCTACCGCCGTGCTTAAGCAGTCTTTTTGCCGCGGCGCAGAAATCGTTTATTCCGCCGCAGATCTCGTGTCTTGCTATATTCTTTTCCTCTTTTTCGTTGGCCTTTCCCGAATCCGACTTCATATACGGGGGATTGGAAAACACAAAGTCTACCTCTTTTTCCGTATCATCGGGGCTTAAATCTCTTACGTCCTTGTTAATAACGGTTATCTTACCCTCGAAGCCGTTCAACTTAACGTTTCTTTCGGTAAGCTCTGCAAACTCCTTTTGTACTTCAAATGCGTACACGTGTCGGCACTTTTCCTTAGCTGTGGCAAGGAGTGATATGACACCCGTTCCGGAGCCGAGCTCTGCGCCAATAAGTTTTCCCCGCTTAGGAAGATATGCGGAAAGGAGATACGCGTCCGTTCCGAAAACCAGCCCATCCTTCCGTTCGATAAGGCGGAGGCTTTCGTTTATTTCGTTTATTCTTTCACCGTCTTTTATCATATGTGAATTTTCGGCATACTAAAACAATAACGGAGTAGCATATGCCGCTCCGTTTAATTGTTTATGTAGGTTGAATTATTCCTCAACAGGAGCGCCAACAGGGCAAGCGCCGGCACAAGAACCGCAACCAACACACTCGTCAGCGTTGATTACATACTTGCCGTCACCCTCAGTGATGCACTCGCAAGGACAAGCTTCTGCACATGCGCCGCAAGCGATGCACTCGTCTGTAATTTTGTATGCCATCTCAATAAACCTCCGTTTAGATTTTACAATTTTATTTTAACACATTTTTTTTATTTGTCAATAGATTTTTACTATTATCTTTATTCTTCCTCGCTTAGCTCCTCGGCTTGCTTTACGGGCTTCTTGCCCTTTACTCCGGAAATCACCTTTACGTTATCTCTGTGATATATCTTTACCGTATCGTTTATCGCTACCTTGACTGTACCTTTTATGGGGTTGCTTTCCGTAACTGTTCCTATTCCGTCATCTGTTTTTACCGTAGAATCAACGGGAGGTGTCAGCTTGATCTCCTGAAGATAGGTTTCATATTCGTATCTGAGACAGCACATAAGTCTGCCGCAGGCTCCGGAAATCTTTGCGGAGTTAAGAGAGAGATTCTGTTCCTTTGCCATTTTAATGGATACCTGAACGAAGTCGGGTAAAAAGGTTGAGCAGCAGAAGGGTCTGCCGCAGATACCGAGACCGCCCATAAATTTCGCCTCGTCGCGTATTCCTATCTGTCGAAGCTCGATTCTTGTTCTGAAGGTGGATGCAAGATCCTTTACAAGGTCACGGAAGTCGATTCTTCCGTCTGCGGTAAAGTAGAAGGTAAGCTTTGCGCAATCAAATGTATATTCCGATTCTATAAGCTTCATTTCAAGACCGTGCTCACTGATCTTCACCTGGCATATTTTAAGCGCCTCGGCTTCCTTTTTCTTGTTTTCCTCGTTTGTTGCTATATCCTCCTTGGTAGCGATGCGCACCACCTGACGCAGGGGCTGAATAACGTCCTCGGTCTTGACCTGCTTGTTCTGACAGGCAACCTTTCCGAATTCAAGACCTCTTGCAGTTTCAACAATTGCAAACTCTCCAACTCTTGCGTTTGTGCCGTTGGGACTGAAATAGTATACCTTGCCTCCGTCCTTGAAGCAGATTCCAACAACCTCGGTAAAGGGGGATTCTTCAACGGGGGATACTTCGTTTATATTGATTTCGTTTGACATTTTATTTTCCTTTCTTTGCGGAATTAAGAAGTATGGACATAAGCGTCACCGCCTGGGACGCGTTTGAATTTAAATCGTCGATTGCCGAGCATACGGCATTGTAGGCGTTAAGAACTCTTGACATAATGTACTCCGAGACAAGC
>JAZQLK010000021.1:0-8023 GCA_045542635.1 Eubacteriales bacterium | reverse complement strand
AAATGAGTTTGTAAAGAAGCATTACGGCGGCGATATGTACGCTTATTGCGAGGATTATTATAAATTGGTGGCAGACCTTTATAACAAAACAAAATGCGATATAATAGGTCATGTAGACCTTTGTACAAAGTTCAACGAGGGCGGAGTACAGTTCGATACCTCAAACGAAAGATATGTTAGGTGTGCTACCGAGGCTGTAAAAGCGCTTCTTTCCACTCCCGCAATTTTCGAGCTTAATACGGGCGCTATCTCTCGCGGATACAGAACGGAGTCCTATCCCGAGGGCTTCCTCCTTAAAGCAATAGCCGATAGCGGTAAGAGGATGGTAATAACCTCCGATACCCATTCAACTCAAACAATCGACTTTATGTTAGAGGACGAAGCAAAAAGACTTGACTCCCTGGGCTACGGATATATAAAATCTCTTGAAGAAATACTTAAATAAAACAAAAAAATCGCACCACGGTGCGATTTTTTTGTTACTATTTAGCCTTCACCTTGTGGGGGAACGCAGATAAATTAACACGGGGTGTTAATTTACAAGTGATTAACTAAAACAAGAAGTATCAAAGCCGAGTGCGGCTCTGCGTCGAGGCGAATGATGCGACTGTGTTTTAGGAAGGGCAAGAGGTGTCAACGGAGATGACGGATGAGGTGTAAATGAGTATTATTTAATCATTTACCAAAATACTTTCGCCATTCTTCAATGCGACTACATCAAAGGGACTGTTTTCCTTTAATTCGTTAAAATGCTCCTTGCGGTCGTCGTTATAATGACAAAGTAAAATACCGTTGTAAAGTCCTAATCCGCTCATATCGGTTACGCCGTGAGTGTTTGTGTCATATCTGCTTACGTGGGTAAGACTTGTGGACGCGATATGCGCGCCTGCGCTTCCACCTATATAGATAACGCCTTTTTTTACATAACTCTTAATAAGCGTATCGGCATTAGTCTCGCGGATGCGCTTTATCGTGCCAAAGGTATTGCCGCCGCTTATGTAAATTACATCTATATCAAGGTTGTCGAAGCCTGATGGCGCATAGTAATTGAATACGTATATATTTTGCTTTTGAAATCCAAACGCGCTGACGCGATTGTAATACATATCGCTTTTTATTCTTTCCTCGGTAGCCTTCTCGTTAGGAAAGTAAAGAACTCGGCAGCTTTCCATAGGCTTTCCTAAATTGTCCTTTATAAACTGCGCCGATATGGGATTTCCAAAATCAGTTGATGATAATATTAGCTTCATTTTTATCCTCCATTATTTATCAAAAATGCTTTATTGATAGCATCTACTTTTTATTGTGTTATTAAGGGCTTTTATAGCTTTCTCTGCATAATCAAGCATTTGTTTGTCAAATCCTTTGTGGCTGTATTCCGGTAAAATCGCAAGATGGTGCAGTTTAAATGCATCATTTCCTTTAGAAAGCGACATAAAACCTATAATTTTTTTGCCCGCATACAATCCGAACATGCGCCAACCGGAGTTCATCTGAGCCTCAAGTGAGCATAATGATACAGGGCTTTGTTCGGAATTAATGTCTGGTGTTATGGTCGTAAAGCTTTTGTGTATAACATCAAGACAGCTTTCAAGTTCATCTTTTGATACTTCATATATAATCGGCAAAGTAACCCCGTTTATATCAAATTCATCTTTTATAGTCTTTTTAAAAACTGCAAGCTCGGGTGCATTGGGGATACATAGGGTTTTGCCCGTATCCTCGAACCCTGCCTTTTCGTAGCATCTTCTGTTTTTTGCCATTATCGCGGGGAAGTCAATATGGTATTCCTTTGCATCTGCAAATTCCTTTTCACAAAGAAGTATTACTTTACTTGCTATACCCATACTTTGATAATCAGGGTGTATGTATATGCGGCAAAGATAATATTCACCTACACCGATATCAATACAAGGCGGTCTTGTACCTATGCAACGATAAAATACTCCTCCTACGATTTTTTCATTAAGCAGGATAGTAAAATATCTATTATTTTTATTTAATCTTTTTAAAATATCTTCTGCTCCGCGATGATATGGGTTACCCTCATCGTGGAATTTTTCGTACAAAGGCAGGAATGCCGCTTTTTGTATTTGCGCTAATTCTTCAGCTTCCTCAGGTACTGTTCTTTTTATTGAAATGTTCATTTTGACCTCTGTTATTCATCAATAACTCCAACTTGAAATTCGTCCTCGTATATAATTTTCCCAACATAATTGGTGTACACAATATCGTAGGGGATACGGTACTTATCAAGTAAATTTATAAGAGGCTGTATGCGTTCAAGCATTTCTCCGCAGCTTTCAGTCTTAAAATAAGTAATTGCCCCCTGCGGATTATCGTTGTCATCCCCATAAAAGGGTGGTTGAGGAAGATTTTCCAAGAACCAATTATGTGTTTCGTCGTATAACTTTACATCCTCGGGACTGTATATATTATCCCGTATCCTACGCCAATTCAGTATAAATACACCAACCGGTTTTTTGGTTTTCCAAGCAATTTCACGTCCTTGAATACGGACATATTTAGGCAGCTTCATATTAGTTTCTCCTTAAAAATCATTGTAACGCAAATTTTATTCTATCCGATATTTCTTTTGATACATTAATATTCTTGTTATCACATTTCCAACCGAATCCGTCATTTTGGTATCGTGGAAATATATGTAAATGAAAATGACCTATATCGTTAAACTCTCCGCCGTTTTGCATTATTGAATAGCCGTTTGGATTGTATAGTTCCTTTAGAGCCTTTACCATTTTTTGCGATAATTCCATTATCTCATCAAGAATATTTTTCGGTAGCTCCTCTATATCCAAATAATGCTTCTTAGGTATTATTAAAACGTGACCTTCGTTTATTGGGTCAATATCCAAAAAAGCAGTAATGCTTTCACTTTCGTACACTATATTGCTCTCTAATTCTTTCTTTCCTATTTTACAAAATATACAGTTCATTTTTACTCCTTTCTGAAAATATCCAAGCTATGGTTAGTCATACCTACAAGGTCATCTCGTTCACAGATAAAGAGATGATATTTGATGTATAAATCAAAGGTTTCGTCATCCATATTGTTTATGATGTCGCGCATATAGCAGCTTGCCATATCTGCTCCTATGTAGTGGAGTCTGGTTACATTAAAGCCTGCCATAAGTGTGTCTATATCTTCCTTCCTGTATAGCTCAAAAACCTCCTTTGGTTCGGAACGGGGCTTGAAATCATCAGTGTTCAAAAGTCCGTTTTCTATAAGGGATTTGATTTTCCCTTTTATGAATCCATACTGCAAAATAGTAGAATCGGAAAGGGTGTAGGCAACGAAAATAATACCGCCTTTTTTAGTAACGCGTAGAGCTTCCTTGAGGGCAGATATTTTGTCCTTTTCATCATATAAGTGGTACATAGGACCAAGCACAAGGGTAATATCGTACTTGTTATCTTCAATGCTTGACAAATTAATCGCATCACCCTGCTGAATCGTTATTTTCTCGTCATCGGTGATATGTGTTTTAAAGATTTCAATATTGCGGTCTGTAAGCTCGATAGCGTCAACCTCATAGCCCTTTTTTGCAAAGTAATGAGAGTATCTGCCCGTGCCCGCGCCGATATCAAGTATTTTCATACCCTTTTGTAAATATTTTTCTACGTAATTTACAGTTGTTATAAATTCGACGCTTCCGCATTTTGATAAAAGACGGGAATCCTCATCCTTTACTGCGTAGTAATTATTCAAAATTTCAATTCTTTCCATAAAACCTCCTTAAAATACAAAAACGGTACAAATCGAAACTACTTCGACTTGTACCGCATATCCAAAAAATATTTATTAATTCTATCTGCGCAAATAGATAATAAACCTTAATTTTGGGTACGACAACACAAGCCCGACTTTACCCAATACTTGGGTTCTTCGTCGTGCATATCAACAGTATAAAGTTCGTAGTTAAACATATAAACTGTCATTTGTCGTACACCTTTCGTAAAGTTAAATATGAGTAGAGTATAGCACTCGTTCGTGCGTTTGTCAACATAAAAATTGAAATTTGTTTGAAATTATTTCACCACTCCGTTAATGGCGGCATCAAGGGAATAGTCGCCGTAGGTAACGGGAACACCGTAAATTTCCTCGTATTTTGCGAAGCAAAGACGGGAGTTTTCCGTCAGCATTTCCGCTGCGTTATCCCTTACCTTTTTGTCGGGATCGGGATATATCGGCTTCATAATATGAACAGTGTATTTAAGGTCGGGAAAGCCGTCCTTACCGATTGTACCCTTCTTTGAAAGAGTTACGAAGCAGGGAATTACGGGAACGTTATTTTTAGCCGCGTAATGGTAAGCTCCGATGCGGTAGGGACGGGGCTTGGGATAATTCCACCAAAGCGCCTGTTCCGGGTAAACAAGAATGAAATTATTCTTTTTAAGAAGCTCGGAAATGGAAATGTCAAGCTTTTTCATAGTATGGAGATTGGAGCTTAAGGGAAGAGTACGGCAGTTTCTTAAAAGAAAACCGAAAAGCCCCGTCATAAAGAAATTTCCCTCACGCACAACCTTGTAAAGCTTGTGCTTTTTTCTTGCCTTTTCCGATGCCAGCTTTATATTAAGGCTTTCGAAAAAACCGAAATGGTTGCTTGTGATTATGGCTCCGCCCTTAATATCACGGATGTTTTCCTCGCCAACCACCGTAATGTCGAATTTTTTTCTGAGGATTTTTTTGCCTATCCATTCAATAAAGCAGGCGAAAAACGTCTTGATTTTTGAAGAAAGCTTTTTGTTAAGGTAATCCACCTCGTCGGGAAGAATGGGACGTGTAGGAGGGTCGATTTCCGCATCCTTGAAGAAGCTCTCGCCCCCTTCACGCTCATATTGTGAAATTCTGCTTATTACGTCAACTCTGTCCTGTGCAAGAGGAATATTTTTTTCGTTCATTATAGTATACCCGTATCAAATAAAACCCTTTTGAAATTTTTGTCGCTGTTTACAATCCTTATAGTGCTTTTTACAAGCTCCTCGCCGCCCTTTACCTGCATAAGAAGCTTCTCCTCATTGAAGTTATTACGTATATTCATAATTTCATCATAGTAAGGCGTTTCCTTTGCGTATTTCCAAAAGGATTCGGCGTAATTTATGCCATCCTGTTGCCAGGGCTTTGCAAAATTATTGTAGTGAACGATCATAGGATTTTCGTATCCTCCGTCGATGGCCATCTTATCCCAGCCCTCGTCAAGATAGAGAACTCGGTCCTTACAGATTACGTTTAAGTAGTCCTGGTCGGGGCAAACGGTTTCAAAACGGTAGGTGTTGAAAAGATGCTCAAACTTGCCCTCTAAGTCGAACTCGCGCATAGCCTCAAGATTCATAAGCATCATACCCGAATTAAAATATTTAGTGTAGGGATAAATTCCGCATCCAAGCTCCGCATAATCACGGAATTCCTGTCTTGACGCGATTATAGCGTCCGGCACACCGCCGAGAAGATTGTCCCCAAGCTCCGTGTCATACAGCTTTGCAATATCATCTAAAATAACCATATCGGAATCAAGATAAATGGCTTTTTTAAGATTTGGAAACATATCGGGAATAAAGAGTCTGAAATAAATGGAAACGGTGTAGTAGTCGCGGAGGTTTAGCTTTTCTCCGTATTTTTTCAGCTTTTTAGAAACGTCATAGAAGCATATGCTTACGTTTTCCTTTTCCATTCCCGTAATTATTTTCATATTTTTTATGCTCATTTTTGAATGAAGCACGTAAATGTAATAGTTATTATTCTTTGACGAGTTTTCAATAAGAGATTTTATAGCAACCCCAAGAAAGGGAATATAATTATCGTCACAGGAGAAGAATATCGGAATATTTTTCGCAGTCATTATTTGTTACCTCCTTTTATGCCATTGCATGCGCTACATAAATGATAGCAACAAAGGGATAAAATGAAAAGGAAATTTTAAAATGCGCTCTCTAATGTTCTTTTAGCGAATTCTCGTAAAAGTAGAAAACGGACTCTACAAAAGTGAGAGTCCTTGATTTTATTGGGCTTTTCCCTTGATTTTCTAATATGTTTGTTGTATAATTATGGGGAAGAGAGCGTGAAAAAATATGAATTCTCACTAAACGAGAGAGCATTTCGGAGGACTTATGAAGGATATTAAACCTATAATTGCCGTAAATCTTTCTAATTTAAGAAAGGAAAAGGGGCTTACGCAGGCTGAGCTTGCGCAGAAGCTTAATTACTCTGACAAGGCAGTGTCAAGATGGGAAAGAGGCGACACTCTCCCCGACATTTCCGTCCTTTACGAGCTTTGCAGATTTTATAACATCACTCTTGACGACCTTGTAAGCGATGAGCCGACACGGAAAAAAGAGGAAAAGGTGTATGATAAGAACTCGATGGCGTATAAAATAGTTACCACACTTCTTTCCGTATCTATCGTATGGCTTGCGGCTACCCTTATATTTATATATTCAAACGTGCGGGAGGATAATCAGTATTTCTGGATGGCATTTGTCTGGGCGGTGCCTGTTACCTGCATTGTGTTGAAAATATCTGCCCGTGGAATTTTCAACAGCATTTTGAACGTGATAAACGATTCCTTGTTCGTGTGGTCGACTCTTGCCGCCATATATTTGCAGGTTTTGGCGTACAACGTGTGGATGATCTTCCTTCTCGGCGTACCTGTACAGGCAATAATTATACTGTGGATAAGAATGAAAAAGTACAGATAAAAAAGAAAAAAGAGGCGTAACGCCTCTTTTTTATAGCTCGTCTGCAAGCTCCTCGGTGGAGAGTCTTATTTCAAGATTTCCGTTTCTGCATCTGATTTCGTCAATCATTTCCTTTTCGGAAACTCCCGTTTTTAAATCAATAAGGTATTTAAGCTTGAAAAGGCTTCCGAGATTGGAGGTTTTTACGTTTACAAGCTCGTAGGATTTTGTGTACTTCTTTAAAATGTCCTCGAAGGCGGTGTCGTAATTAAGATCCTCGGGAATTGTGATAAGCAAGGATTTGGTATTTTCCTTAACTCTGCCAACTCTTATGGATTTAAAAATAACCATAATAGCGCTTAAAAGAATCGAGAAGAGAACCGCATAAGCAAGATAACCCATACCGCTTATAAGACCTGCGCCCATTGCGATAAATATTGTGCAGATTTCCTTTGCGCTACCCGGTGCTGAACGGAATCTTACAAGACTGAACGCGCCCGCTACGGCAACGCCTGTGCCGATATTTCCGTTAACCATCATAATTACGGCGCATACAACGGCGGGAAGAATACATATAGTCATTAAAAAGCTTTTTGTGTATTTTGTTTTATAGGTGTATGAAAGCGCTAAAACCACGCCTGCCGCAAGAGCGGCTAAAAGGCAGAGAAGAAAGTCGCCGACAGATATTACCGCTTCCCCGGGAAGACTGAATATTCCTTTAAAAAGATTATCTAACATTTACAGTTTCTCCTTTTTTATTTTGGAATAAGATATCCAAATACGCAGTTCCGTATTTTGAAAATGAGGTTTTATAAATTTTGTTTTCGCTCAAAAAAGAGGTGAGCCACAAGGGAATGGCGTATGCGGTTTTAACCTCCATAAGCACAAGACCTTTAGGTAAAATTAGCTTTCCGTATGCGCTTGATTCAAGGGATAAGTCATTTTGTCGGTACAACACGTTTCTGTCAAAGGTCATACGAAAGGTTTCGTCGGTCTTAGAGTAGTACGCCTCTCTTTCGTAGGATATGACGGTTTTGGGGGAAAGCTCCTTGTAGTAAGAAATAAAATAGTCGATTTCACGGGATATCTGTGAATCGGGCAACCGCGTTCTGCCTGATACGTAGTCCACGGCATCGCTCTCGGTAAGCCTTACCCTTCGCTTGTAAACTACGCCCTTGTATTTCTTTTTTACCTCAAGAAAGACGGGGGACGTGGATGAAATGTCACCGTAGCCCCTTAAGCGAAGCTTTTCCTTATAAACGGGCTTCTCGATTGAGTTCCTTATTAAAAGGTAGGAGGGAGTGTCGAAATATATGTTTTTTATGGT
>JAZQLK010000020.1:0-11031 GCA_045542635.1 Eubacteriales bacterium | reverse complement strand
GCAAGATTTGATATTGCACACGGTGTTGCTAACGCACTCCTTCTTCCTATCGTTATGGAATTCAATATGCCCGCATGCGAGGCTAAGTACGTTGAGATTGCTAAGGCAATGGGCGTTGACGTTACTGGTATGAGCGTTTCTGAAGGCGCAGCTGCTGCAGTTGAAGCAGTTAAGAAGCTTTCTCTTGATCTTGGCATTCCCCAGACACTCCGTGAAATCAACATTCCTGAGGACGCTCTTGAGCTTCTCGCTAAGGACGCATTTGCAGACGTTTGCACAGGCGGTAACCCCAGAGAAATCACAGATAAGGATATCCTCGACCTCTACAAGAAGGTATATTGATAGGAGAATTTAAGATGAAGAATATTCTTGAATCAAAGTTTTTGAACGAATATTGCGCTACTGCTGCCAATATGTACCGACTTGGTTGGGACGAGCGTAACGGCGGTAACATTTCCTATCTTCTTACTGAGGAGGAGGTTTCCGAGGTTCTTGATACCGATAAGGTAGTAAGACTTATCCCCCTTGGCTTTGACGCTACCGAGCTTGCAGGCAAGTATTTCCTTGTAAGCGGTACAGGTAAGTATTTTAAGAACTTTGTTGGCGATCCTGAAAACAACGTTGGCGTATTCAGAATTTCCGCAGACGGTCAGAACGCAGAGCTTCTTTGGGGCTATGCAGACGGCGGCAGATTCACAAGCGAGCTTCCCGCTCACTTGATGAGCCACATTGCAAGACTCAGAGTTGATCCCACAAACAGAGTTATTATGCACACTCATCCCACAAACCTTCTTGCTATGACTTATATGTTCGATCTTGACACAGTAAAGTTCACACATAAGCTTTGGCAGATGAACACCGAGTGTATCGTAGTATTCCCCGACGGCGTTGAGGTTCTTCCCTGGATGCTTTGCGGTACTAACGAAATCGGTGAAGCAACAGCTGAAAAGATTGCTCTTTCCCGTACTGTTATCTGGTCTATGCACGGTATCTACTGCGCAGGCCACGACCTTGACGAAACCTTCGGCCTTGTTGAAACAGTAGAAAAGGCTGCGCAGATCTATATGATGACAGAGGCATGCGGCGGCGCTAAGAATCTTATCTCCGACGACCAGCTTAAGCTTCTTGCTAAGAGATTCAACCTTACATACAGAGACGGAGTTATTTAATTTCAGTCGTAAAAAATCAATACGTATAATAAAAATACCGACAAATTGTAATTTTGTCGTTATTTTTTGTTATTTGCCCAGCTTACTGTTAAGATTTTTTTCGATCCTTCTTGTAACGCATAAAACCACTATTACCCAGACTATGGCGTAGGCTGCGATAAATGCCCCGGTATAAATCAAAAATACGGTCAGATCAAAGGGTATCCAGGAGTTTATAAGGTAGCAAAGGGTGTAGGTGAAATAGAGAAGAGTGAAATGCACAAAAATGGATTTTGCAATGGGCCAATGCTCAATTTGAGTAAAAATGCTTGACCCTGCGTGGATAAAAGCAATCATATAGGTGGAAATAATCGCCGAAAAGATTTCGCTTCCATCCGCCGAAAACCCATCTATTGTAAAATGAAGTATAAGATAAATAATTGCCATTATAATGGGGCCAAAGCCTCCGAAAATCGCGCCCCTGTGGATGAAAATTTTAAAATATTTATTCATAGCTTGAATCCCAGCCTTTCCTTTACGGATTTTAGTTGCCTTCTTGAAACGTAGTCCCTGTGGCCGCTTTCGAAAACCACCCGAATAGCTCCTCCTATTGAGGACTCGAATTTTTTTATCCTGTTTACGTTTGCAATACAGGACTGATTGATTTTTACAAACACTCCCCCAAGGATTTCTTCAATAACGTACAGTCTTTCCCTGACTCTTATGCGGGATCCGTCCATAACTGCGTAGACCTTGGAGTCTTCAACGGTAAAGCATTCGACCTTATCCGCATCAAGCTTTATTATTTCTCCGTCCCCGTAGCCCATTATTTTCTTTTGACTGCGGTTAAGCAGTCTTTCGATTTCCTCAATAAGGGGAGTTTTTTCCTTGGCAAGAATATAAATTTTTTCCTCGGTGCATTGGGGATCTATTTTTATTTCTAATTCCACTTTTATCATCTCCTTCGATAATATTGTCGCATAAAACAGTAAAAAATGCAAGTCATATTAGTTAATCGGCGTTTTTTATACTTTATTCGGCAGACTCTCGGTATATAATATGTAAATTATTTTATATTTTATTGAAATGATGGCATATTTGTGATAAAATAAAATGTAAAGCATTAAAGGAGGTAGGGTATGGATATTGCTATTCTCAAGAAAAATCAGACTGCGGTTAAAGCGCAGGTAAGACGTGACGTGGTATCCGTTTTGTCAAAGGTAAGCAGCATTTCAAAGAAGGAGCTTTTTTCAAGAGTATATGATTTATCATCTCTTTCGGACGAGGAAAGGCTTGATACAAACGTGGATAGCGTAGGAGTGCTTTACCGTTCTCTTATCGGCGCGGTTTTAAGCGATGCCGTGGAAATGGGAGAAATATCCTTTACCGGCAATGTATATTCCCTTAACAGAGACACTCCCCTTTACATCCGCGGATATGAGGTCAAGGAATACGTAAAGAACATTCTCAAGGAAAATATACCCTATACGAAGAAGGAAATTTTCAGGAAATGCGAAATCGCCTTCGGCACGGATTCCACAAATACAAATAAGGACGATAACCGCTTAAGAGCCTACGTCGGCGAATTTCTCAACACCTGTGAAAGAAAAGGAACGGTTACCGTAACAGACGGAGTATATTATCTTTCCGAGGAAACGGAAAGTGTAATTGACTCCTACGATAATTTTATAGGTATCCTTAACTCCAAGGGCGGAGAAAACTTTGAAAGATACGGCGCAATGCTTCTTCGTGCCTTCTACGAAAAGGCGGGGCTTACCGTTGACGAATGTAAGGTTACCGGTGGCAGCGATGACGGAGGCATTGATATTGTTGTAAGAACCACGGATATGCTGGGCTTCAAGGAATTTATCTGCGTTCAGGCAAAGGCGAGAAGAAACGCTCACGTTACCTTGAAGGAGGTAAGAGAGTTCATCGGCGCAATGCATACCCAAGGCGGTACCAAGGGTATATATCTTACGACCTCTGTATTTCACGAGGATGCCAAGCGCCTTATTGACGAGGTGCATAACGTAACGGGAATCGATGGCGCGATCCTCTATAAATTAGCAAAGAAATGCGGCGTGACGGGCGTATGAGCACGTACGACATTGAGAAAAAGCTGCTTTTAAAGGCAGATGGCGAATATAAAAAATTCCATAGTGCCTTAATACCCGGCATTGACAATATTCTGGGAGTAAGAGTTCCCGAAATAAGAAAGATAGCCAAGGCGTATGCAAATACGGAAGGGGGCTTTGAATTTTTGTCGGAGCTTCCCCATAGGTATTACGACGAAAATATGCTTCACGGCATTATAATAGGCTATACTAAAGCGGAATACGGTGTCCTTGAAAAATACGTCCTTGATTTTTTACCGTACGTGGATAACTGGGCTGTGTGCGATAGCTTTGTTTCCTCCCTTAAATATTTCTTTAAGGATAAGGAAAAATGCCTTGACCTTGTAAGACGGCTTATAGGCTCGGATTCTGTTTACGAAATAAGATTTGCTCTCGTGAGCCTTCTTAACTACTATGTGGACAATGAGCATATTGACGAGGCGCTCTCCCTTACCCTGTCTGTGACAAGGGATGATTATTACGTGAAAATGGCGCAGGCGTGGCTTGTAAGCGTGTGCCTTGTAAAGGAATACGAAAAAACGGTAAAGGTCCTTGAAAGCAGACTTTTTTCTCCGTGGATACATAATAAAGCCATTCAAAAGGCAAGAGAAAGCTTAAGAATATCAAAGGAAAGGAAGGCGTACCTTAATTCCCTTAAGGTAAAGGAATAGGAAAATGAATTACGCAACCATAAAGTATAACGATATAAGCAACGGTCCGGGTATACGCACGTCCCTTTTCGTAAGCGGATGCACTCACCGATGTAAGGGCTGCTTCAACAGTATAGCCTGGGATTTTAATTACGGTGAGGTTTTTGATAAAAGGGTTGAGGATGAAATTATGGAGTCCTTAAAGCAGCCCCACATAAAGGGTATCACCCTTCTTGGCGGAGAACCCTTTGAGCCTCAAAATCAAGGAGCTCTTTTAGAGCTTACAAACAGAATAAGACGGGAGCTTCCAAATAAAAGCATCTGGTGCTTTTCGGGATACACTATAGAGGAAATGCTGACAGGTAAGCTTTCCCAATGTGAAACCACAAGACCCCTTCTTGAAAATATCGACGTTTTAGTGGACGGCAAATTCGTGGAGGAATTAAAGAGTCTTATGCTTAAATTCAAGGGCTCGTCCAATCAGCGCACCATTCTCGTTAAGGAAACACTTGAAAAAAATGAAATTGTCCTTTGGGATAAATAAGGAGATATTATGGAAAATTTAAAGGTAAAAATCAAAAAGCTTA
The DNA here is from genome assembly GCA_045542635.1 of Eubacteriales bacterium. GTDB lineage: Bacteria > Bacillota > Clostridia > Oscillospirales > CAG-272 > RGIG2000. Next base: position 6,532 of record JAZQLK010000020.1, on the reverse strand, counting down.
ATGAAAAGGCAATTCTTCCCACCTACGGCTCCCCTTGTGCCGCAGGAGCGGATCTTTACGCTTGCATAGACGGCGACGTAACTATAGAGCCTCATAAGACAGTTCTTATCAAAACAGGTCTTTCTATGGAGATTCCCGTAGGCTTTGCCGCATTTATTTATGCAAGAAGCGGACTTGCAAGCAAGAGAGGACTTGCACCCGCCAATAAGGTTGGCGTTGTCGACTGCGATTACAGAGGCGAGGTTATGGTAGCCCTTCACAATCATTCCGATATTGCACAGACGGTGTCGGTGGGTGAAAGAGTGGCTCAGCTCGTAATTGCTCCTTATTATACAGCGGCTTTTGAAGAGGTAAGCGAGCTTTCCGATACGGTACGCGGTGAGGGCGGCTTTGGCTCAACGGGAACAAAATAAGGGAGAGCGTATATGAATTTCAACGATAAAACCAAGGCTATAGTATGCCTTGTAAGACACGGTCAGACAAACTGGAACGTTGAGGGACGTATGCAGGGCCGAGAGGAGGTTCCACTCAATGAAAACGGAATCGCGCAGGCAAAAGAGGCTGCCGAGGGAATAAAGGCGGCGTGTGACGCCGGCAACATTTATTTCAACAAAATTATATCAAGTCCCCTCGAAAGAGCGGTTGACACTGCAGAGATAATTAAGGATAAGATAGGCTGCGATTATTTTGGCAAGGACGACAGATGGCTTGAAAGAGATTTTGGCGAGCTGTCGGGATATACCTACGAGGACTACGCAAGAGCAATCCACGCAGGCAGAGGCCCCGAAAACATCGAGCCCGTTGAACATATGATGGAAAGAGTGAGAAGCTTCTTTGAGGAGGTTGTAAAGCCCGGGGACAGAGTGCTTGTGCTTACCCACGGAGCAATGGCGACGACCCTTGCAAGAAGCAGTAACAGACCTGCCCACATCCCCGAGGATAAGGTTGGCGGCGTAGGTAACTGTCACGCATCCTTCTATACCTATGAAAACGGAGAAATTACCTTGGAGGGCTTTAACATCCATCCCAAGGACGTTGCAAATTTTGTTAAGGAGAATATTGAGGAATAATGAAAAAGCTTTTACTTTCCTTGATAATGGTAATAATAGCTTGCGTAGCCCTTACGGGATGCGGCGACTACGACAAGGATTACGTGTATGACGGTGTTTCCCTTGTGGGTAAATGGCAGGAAGCCGACCTTGATGAGGGTAACTACAAGGTTTACGAGTTCTACGCCGACGGAACCGTTACCTACGCAAGCTGTATATACGGAATGGTACCCGACGGCTACGTTACGGCAAAATATAAGGTTGAGGGAAACAATACCCTTGTGCTTACAGAAAGGCTTAACGGCAAGATTATGGTAAGCAGAATGAAATTTTCAATAAGCGAGGACAATGTCCTTGTCCTTGTTGATGAAAAGACAGAGGATGAGATAAATAAGCTGGAGCCCTATAAGCTGGGCTATGACGAGCCCTCCCCGATAAAAGGAAAATGGCTCAGCACAACGGATGACCGTACCGATCTTTTCTGGTTCGGCGATGACTCCGAATGTCTTGTGTTCCCCGATGCAAGAGGAGAAATCGGCGACAACGTGGATGAATTTATAAAAAACGGCGAGTACGCTTATATTATGACGGTTCTTTATTCCACTAAGGGAAGCACGGTAAATCTTTGCTTTGCCGACCAGTATATAGTTTCCGAGGACAGCGTAATAACAGGCGAATATAAAATTGAAAACAACAAGCTTATAATCAGTAACGACGGCAAGGTCGTTTACGAGTTTGTGAGGTGTGAATAATGGAATTGTATGAAAAGAAGCTTTCATCGGAGCAGATATTCGACGGCAAGGTGGTCAAGCTTTTCGTTGACAGAGTGGAGCTTCCCGACGGTAAGGAGGCGATCCGAGAGATCGTTCGTCACCCCGGTGCGGTTTGCGTAATTCCCGTAACCGATGAGGGCGACGTAATTATGGTAAAGCAGTACCGCTACGCCTTTGAGCAGATTATGCTCGAAATCCCCGCAGGCAAGCTTGAGCCCGGTGAGGATTCCTTCGAGGCTGTTAAAAGGGAGCTGGAGGAGGAGAGCGGTGCCGTTGCCAAAAATATTGAGTATATGGGCGAAATTTTCACAACGGTAGCCATTTTTGATGAAAAAATTCACGCATATCTTGCAACGGGACTTGAATTTAAAAACGCTCATCCCGACGAGGACGAGTTTTTGGAGGTTACAAAAATTCCTCTTTCAACCCTTGTTGACATGGTAATGAACGGTGAAATCAAGGATGCAAAGACCCAGATAGCTATTCTTAAGGCAAACAATATTCTTTCCGAAAGAAAGAGTAAATAAATAAGATTAAAAGGAAATTAAAATGGAAAAATATATCAGCGTTGAAAGGACGAAAATGGTTGATGAAGCGTCCTACGGACACGTGCCAACACTCCTTACAACCTCCTTGCTCCGCTTCGTGCTTGTATATCTTATAGCATCCTTGGCGGCAGGACTTGTGTCAGGCGTGCCGTTGTTCTTATACCTTTACACGAAGACGGATTATATGCAGGTTATGAGCGACGCTATGAAGGGCGTTATATCACAGGAGGCATACGTAGAGAGAATAGAGGAGATTTTGGCAAGTGTTCCTCCTATATTCAACGTAATAATGCTTTTCTGTACCGTAACAAGCATTATAGCCGCAATCGTGTATTGCAGATTCATAGAAAAGAGAAGCATAGCCTCAATGGGTATAAGAAAGGGTAACGCCTTCCTTGAATATATGTCAGGCGCGGGAATCGGCGTTGTAATGTACGCCCTTACCTTCTTAATTGCCCTTGCTTGCGGCTCCGTTACTATTAAGGTGAACCCCGAGGGCTTTATGCCCATAATCATTCTGTTTCTTGTAGGATATATAATTCAAGGCGCATCGGAGGAGCTTCTCGTAAGAGGCTATCTTATGGTAACCGTTGCAAGGGACTATAAGCCTTGGATAGCTATAATATTCTCATCAACTATGTTTTCGCTTCTTCACGCCTTTAATACGGGCGTTAGCGTGCTTGCTCTTATAAATATATTCCTCTTCGGAATTCTTATGGGAGTGTACGTATTCAAGAGAGGAAACATATGGGGCGCTTGCGCTATTCACTCCTTCTGGAATTTCGCTCAAGGCAATATTTTCGGCTCCTACGTAAGCGGAAATTCAACCACTCCCTCCGTCTTTCTGATGGAATACGATCCTTCAAGGCAGCTTGCAAACGGCGGCGTCTTCGGACTTGAGGGCGGAGCGGCGGCAACCATTGTGCTTGCAATAGCTCTTATTTTATGCTTGCTTATGAAAACAAAGAAAAGCGAGCTTTCAATTCTTGAAGCTCCCTTGAATATTGCATAAATTCATTGAATATTCATTCGGCTTGCATAAAAATAGATAATTTTACAAAAATCTATTGACATTTATATAATCAAGTTGTATAATGTTTGTACATTTATTTTTTTATAATATTAAAAGGAGATTTTACAATGAAGAAAATTATTTCTTTGGTGCTTGTTGCTTTGATGCTCGCTACCTGCTTCACATTCGTAGCTTGCGGCAAGGAAGACAAGTTTGTAGCGGTAGACGCTACCGACCTTCTTAAGGAGGATTTCGGTATTGCGGTAAAGAAGGGTAACACAGCTCTTATGGCAGAGATTAACGAGGTTGTTGACGCTTGGGTTGCTGACGGTACAATGCAGAAGTACCTTGATTATTACACCGACCTTGCTGACTATGAGGCAGGCGTTGAGGGTGTTTCCAAGCCCACAGCAGGCGACCTTAAGGTTGAGTGGGATTTCGGTTCCGCAACTGAGGTTATCACAGTTTACACAGAATCCGGCTTCGCTCCCTTCGAGTTCATTTCCAACGGCAAGGTAATCGGCGTTGATATCGCTATTATGAGCCAGGTTGCTCTCAATATGGGTAAGAAGATTGACGTTAAGGACGTTGCATTCGACACTATCCCTACCTGCGTTAAGCAGTCCACAGGCGATGCAGTTGGCGCAGCAGGCTTGTCCATCACAGAGGAGAGAAAGGCAGAGGTTGATTTCTCCAGCATCTATTTCAGCTCCACTCTCGTAATCGTATCCGCTGAGGATAAGGCTATCTCCAGCGTAAGAGACCTTTCCGGTCTTAAGGTTGCTGTTCAGGAAGGAACAAGCGGTGACCTTATCATTTCCAACGCTGCAACAGCTAACGGCCACGTTTACGAAAACGAGGACGGCGACGAGGTTAAGGTTACAGTTTCCGATACAACTGACATCAGACGCTATAAGCAGTACGCTTTGGCATATGCAGATCTTAAGGCAGGCCGTGTAGATGCTATCCTTATGGATAAGCTTCCCGCACAGACAATGCTTGCAGTTGCAGAATAATAGAGTATTAAGAAAAGTGGGAGTGCCGCAGGGCCTCTCACTTATTCTGCTAAAAAGACGAACATGAATTATATTTTATCAGCATCAATATTCGATAAATTTTCCAAGGCCTTTTTTGAGCAGGACAGATGGAAAATGTATCTTGAAGGACTGGGTAATACCATAATCATCGCTCTCGTAGCGGCGCTTATCGGTACGGTTATCGGCGTATTCTTCGCTATGGTAAACTACCTTAACAAGAAAACAGGCAAGCTTAAGGTGATTTCCAAAATAGCTAATCTTTACATAACCATAATTCGCGGAACTCCCGTAGTGCTTCAGCTTATGATACTTTACTTCGTAGTATTCGCATCCTGGGATAACGGCATTATGATAGGTGCAATAACCTTCGGTCTTAACTCGGGCGCATATGTTGCGGAGATTGCCCGCGCAGGCTTTGAAAGCGTAGACGACGGACAGATGGAGGCGGGACGCTCACTCGGTCTTTCCACAGGACAGACTATGTGGCATATTATAATCCCCCAGGCGGTTAAGAACTGCTTACCTCCCTTGTTCAACGAATTTATTACCTTGGTCAAGGAAACAGCCATCGTTGGTTACGTTGGTATTATGGACCTTGGTAAGATACCCGGACTTATTCAGTCAAGAACCTTTGACTATCTCTTCCCCCTTGTGATTGCCGCTGTAATGTATCTCGTGGTAGTCCTTATTCTTACAAAAATTCTTCATATTCTTGAAAAGAAGATGGCGAAGAGCGACAGAAATAACGGAGGTGTGTAAAATGGAAAATAGTACACCCCTTATTCAGGTTAAGGGACTTGTAAAGAGCTTTGGCGGCAACGTGGTATTAAACGGCGTATCCCACGATATAAGACAGGGTGAAAAGGTTGTTATTATCGGTCCCTCGGGATGCGGTAAGTCAACGTTTCTCCGTTGCCTCAACTGTCTTGAGGACTCCACAGACGGAGAAATAATTTTCGAAAACGTAAATATCGCAGACCCCAAGGTTGATATTAACGTACACAGACAGAATATGGGAATGGTTTTCCAGCAGTTCAATCTGTTCAATAACAAAACCGTTCTTGAAAATATTATGCTCGCTCCCGTTCTTTTGAAAACAAAGAGCCTTAAGAAGGCTAAACGCAAGAATTTCCTTGCAAAGCTTACAAGACATCCCGAAAGAATGGTTGAAATAACCGAAACCAAGGAGCAGATTGTGAAGGAAGCGGAGGACAAGGCTTACGAGCTTCTTCGCCGTATCGGTCTTGAGGACAAGGCTAACGTATATCCTTCGACTCTGTCGGGCGGACAGAAGCAGAGAATTGCAATTGTTCGCGCTCTTGCTATGAATCCCAAGGTAATGCTTTTCGCCGAGCCTACGGCGGCTCTCGACCCCGAAATGGTTGGTGAGGTTCTTGACCTCATCAAGCAGCTTGCAAACGGGGGTATGACTATGGTTATAGTAACCCACGAAATGGGATTTGCAAGAGAGGTTGCCACAAGAGTATTGTTTATGGCAGACGGAAATATCGCCGAGGAGGGCACACCCCAGGAGATATTTGATAATCCCAAGAATCCGAGAACCGCTCAATTTTTAAAGGCAGTCCTTTGATTAACCGAGATATAAAGCTATGTGTCACGTTTATTTAAGGAGATGGTGGTTTTGAAGTATGAAAAATCGTGCGGAGCAGTAATATTCCGCAAGACCCGTGGAAAATATGCCGTGCTTCTTATAAAAAACAGATATGCAGATTTTTGGTCTTTCCCTAAAGGACATGTGGAGGCGGGGGAAAATGAGTACCAGACCGCTATCCGTGAAACTAAGGAGGAAACGGGAATCGATGTGAAAATCGAAAACGGCTTTCGCATGGAGTCCGTTTATCTTATCGGTAAAAGAAAAAACACGGAAAAAAGGGTTGTTTATTTCACGGCGCTTACTACAAGAGCCTACGTAGAGCCCCAGCCCAAGGAAATTTCTGCCTTTCATTGGTTCTTAGAGGACGAATTTCCGGAGGAATACTCGTTTGAAAATGACAGAGTGATTTTCAAGGAGGCTCTTAAATTTATTAAGGAGCGCTTCGGGGAAGCAACCGAAAAAAGAATATAAAAAAAGAGGCTGTCTCATTAAGACAGC
>JAZQLK010000019.1:0-3814 GCA_045542635.1 Eubacteriales bacterium | reverse complement strand
CCCTCAAATTTCATTCCAAGCTTTCTCATTACGGCAAGGCTTGCATCGTTACCGTACATAAACTTCGCTTCCACTCTGTTCATTTTCATAGTTTCAAAAGCAAATCTTATAACCGCCTCGGCAGCCTCAGTCGCTAGTCCGAGATTCCAGTAATCCGGATTGATCACGTAACCTATTTCCGCAACATTATTTTCTTGGTCAATTTTGGTAAATCCGCAGGTACCAATCATTTTATTGTTAAACTTATATACAAGCGCCCAATCATTATATTCTCCGGACTTGTACTTTGAAATAACGTAATCGATAAATTCCTTCGTATATTCCTGACTCTTATGTACCTCCCAAAGAAGAAACTCCGAGGTTTTTGGGTTAGCAGAATACTCGTATACGTCTTTAGCGTCTGAACGCTTAAGCTCTCTTAACAAAATTCTATCGGTTTCAAGGGTAGGAATTTTTGCAAAGAGCCTTGAAAGAAAGTTGAATTTCATATCTGTTCTCCGTTTAAAAATAAAAAATCCGATATCTGACCAAGTCATATCGAAAACTTATACGTTATTATATAATAAAAATATAAAATAGTCAACAGAAATTTGTAAATATTTTTGCACATTTATTGATATTGTTGTTTTTTTGTGCTACAATAATCTATATTCAAACAGGAACAGGTATTAAAATGGTTAAAATAGCATTTATAGGCACCGGAAATATGGCTTCCGCCATTGCAAACGGTGTTATAAAATCCAACATATTATCTTGCAATCAAATTATGCTTTTCGATAAAAATACGGAGCAATATAAAAAATTTCCGAAGGAATGTAATACCGCAAACAATATAAACGAGCTTTGTTCATTTGCAGATTATATCTTTTTATCTGTGAAACCACAGAATATCAATGAAGTGCTTAACGATATTAAGCGTGAAAACGTAAGCGAAAAGGTATTTGTATCCATATGCGCAGGTATAACTGTTGAATCTATAGAGAAAGAGCTTAACGGAGCCAAAATCATCAGAACCATGCCCAACACTCCCCTTCTTATCGGTCAGGGTGTAACCGCTCTTTGCAGAAATAACGCTGTAACAGATGAGGAATTTAAATTTGTCACATCTCTTTTTGCATCATCCGGATATACTGCGGAGTTAAAGGAAAGCGAAATAAACGCAATTACCGCAGTAACGTCAAGCTCACCCGCGTACGTATATTACTTTATCAAGAGTATGCTTGACGGAGCTAAAAAGCTGGGACTTGACGGAAATAATCTGCTTGAAATGATATGCAGAACCAGAATCGGCGCGTCTAATATGGTTTTATCCGATTCAAGAAGCGTTGACGAGCTTATAAGAATGGTTAAATCACCTAACGGCACAACGGAAAGAGCCTTGAACGTATTTGAAAGCGAGGGCCTTTCCAGTATAATTGAGAAGGCTATGATAGCTTGCGCCGAAAGAGCCGATGAATTATCAAAATTGAATTAACGGAGATTACAGATGAAAAATTATGAAAACGAGTCCTTTGTTGAAGAAACAGAGGAAATCGAAGAAACAAAAAAGAAAAAACGGTTCAATATATTTGACTGGTACTACGCCCGCGAGGGAAAGGGTGTTGATGCCGATGGATTTGTTGCGTTAGACAACCCTTCATTCAAGAATTTCTTCAAGCTGCTTTGGAGAAAGCTTGGAAAGCTTATGACCTGCAACCTTATTTTTGTTTTTTTTAACTTTCCTATGATATTTTTAATTATCGCAATGTCGGGTATCTTGACCTCTCAATCGGTTGCTCCTCTCTATCAGTCTATGCTTACGCTTAACGGAGTTAATCTTTTTGAGTCCGGCGGCTCGATAATGACTTTTAATTCCCTTTACGGTGTCCATACGACTATAAGCGCAATAAATACGCCCACGCTTATATTCTTTATACTCGGATTCCTTACCGTATTTACCTGGGGCTTTGCAAACGTTGGTACAACTTATATATACAGAAACCTTTTGAAGGGTGAGGCCGTATTCCCCTTCTCGGATGCGATCTACATCATCAAGAGAAACATTAAGCAGAGCTTACTTTTCGGTATAATCGATTTTATATTTACCGCAATGTTTATTTATAATATCAGCTTCCTTTTGGCCAATTATAACGTTTCGGGAATGAACTCGTTTATGCTTTTCTTCACCGTCGTAATGTGCATACTCTATTTCTTTATGCGCCCGTACATTTACACGATGATATTTACGTTTAAGCTTTCAATGGGTAAAATCATTAAGAATGCATTCTATTTTATCCTTCTTGGAGTAAAGCGTAATCTTGCCTGCCTTCTTTGCACAATACTTGTAGCAATAGTAAACTACTTTATATTCAGAATATTCCTTCCTATAGGAGCGATATTACCCTTCGTGCTTACTATTGCAGTTATAGGTATGATAGGCGTATATACCTCCTTCCCTGTTATTAAAAAATATATGATCGATCCTCAATCACACGGCAGAAAGAAATCTGCCAATGAAGAAATCACAGAAGAAGCAGAAGAACTCACAGAGGAATAAAAAGAAAATCGGGTTGAACTCAACCCGATTTTTTAATTTTGCAAAAGCTCACTGACAGTAACAAGGTTAAAGCCCATTTCCTGCAGTCTCGGTATGATAATATCAAGAGCCTTCGGAGTATTATTCTGTCCGGAAATATAATCATGAAAAAGAATTATATCTCCGCTTTTAACACTATCTAATATTCCGTTCACAATATTATCTACCGAATTGTGCGCCCAATCTTTAGTATCGATTGTCCACAAAACGATTTTGTAATCCTTACTTTTCGCCACCTTCAGAAGGGAGCTGTTATACATTCCGCAAGGAGGTCTTATTAAATTTGGGGTGTACTTACAAAGCTCGCTGAGCGCATCCTCGGTATCATTTATTTCTTTTTTAATCTGTTCTTCATTCATAGATTTCAGTATTGAATGGGAATAGGTATGATTACCGATTTCGTGTCCTCTTTCCACAATTTCACACAATGCATTTGGGTAATTTTTTACGTTTACCCCCACCACAAAGAAGGTAGATTTTACGTTATATTTATCTAATACATCTAAAATTTTCTTCGTATTTTTCGGATGAGGACCGTCATCAAAGGTTAAAGCTATTTTCATTTGATTATTACTGTTAGATTTAAAAACCAGTTGATTTTCGGCATTTGCATAACTTATCAAACAAACAGTAAAAATGGCGAAAATCCCAAAAGCTACAAGGGTTTTTGATAAATTGATTCTTTTAAATTTCATCTATTCTACCAAAGGTATATCCTCTGCTTCTAAGCTCTATTATAAGAGCTTTCATAATTTCGGCATTTGTAGAAGATGTCGGATGAAGCAGCATTATCTCTCCGTTGTGAAGATTAGAAAGAATTTTATCAAGCGCCTTGCGGGAATCTGCCTGCTTACCGTTATCCCAGTCCGCATAAGCAAATGACCACATAACGGTTTTATAGCCGAGCTTCTCTGCCCACTCAAGATTTTCAGTGCTGAATCTTCCCTCGGGAGGTCTGTAATATTTAGCCATCTGAACACCGAAGGTATTATAATACAGATCCTCAAGATTAGCAAGCTCCCGTCTGAAAAGCTCAATGTCAGCCACCTTACTCATATCCTTATGCTTGCACGTATGATTACCGATAAGATGTCCCTCGTTAATCATTCTCTCCACCAAATCCTTGTTGGAGTAAATCAGATTATCGAGTATAAAAAAAGTTGCTTTAACGTTTTCTTCCTTCAGTACATCTAATATTTTTTCGATATTTCCGTTTTCATAGCCTGCATCGAAGGTTAA
>JAZQLK010000018.1:0-2850 GCA_045542635.1 Eubacteriales bacterium | reverse complement strand
ACCCCGGACCAGGAGGGGCTTCTTCGGTTAAGGGATAGATAATACCACCCGTAAACGGGGGTATAATTCATAACGCAGCTTCCGGCAAGAATACATTGAGAAACAAAATTGGTACAGTTTCCTCCCAAGCCCTCAAAGGTCGTAAAAAGCGGATTTCTGGCAAATGCGTATTTTCTTGCGTACAAAACCGCATTTTCTCTTAAATATTCCTTTTCAAGTATCATAAAATCACCTTCTTTACAATAATTTTATGCTTAAGAGGGAGGGTTTGTGATGCTTTTCGGTAATTTAAGCTCTTTACTGCCAATCATACCTATATTACTGATTTCCGGAGTGATATTCGTAAACGGCTTTACTGATGCGCCAAATTCCGTTTCCGGAGTTGTGTCCTCGGGTATATGGAAAAGCGGAAAAGCCTGCGCCGTAAGCGGAATTTTCAATATGCTTGGAGTTGTTATATTTACACTTCTTAGCGGCAAAGTGGCGGAGGGAGTGGTTGATTTATCTGATTTCGGAGAATACGGCACACCCGCTGTTTACGCCTGTCTTACGGGAGTTATCCTATTTGGAATCTCTGCCTGGGCTTTCGCTATGCCTTCAAGCGAGAGCCACGCCCTTTTATCCTGTATTTTCGGCGCAAGCTTAGCCTCCTCCTCTTTCCCCACATTATATCCGTTTCTGCTTATTATCGCTTATATGCTCTTTTCCTGCGTTTTTTCTCTCGTTTTAGCTCTTGTATTTTCGTATAAGTTGAAAAAAACCCCGACGGAGTGTATAAAATATGAAAAAATCACCTGTATGCTCTCATCCTTTGCACACGGCGCCCAGGACGGACAAAAGCTTATTGCATTATGCCTTGTTCTTTTGCCTATGGGGATTTCATTTCGGTCATATGTCGCTGTTCTTCTGTCACTGCCCGTTGGGATAATTATGATGGCAGGCACCTTTGCAGGGGGGAGCAAGATTATAAGCTCCCTTGGTAACGGAATAGTGGAAAACGATTCAAAAATCGCTTTTTTATCGGATTTTTCCACAACCGTATGCGTTTTTTTATGCTCTTTACTCGGTTTTTCCGTTAGCACGGGAAATATAAAAGCCTGCTCCCTTATAGGAGCAGGCATAGGCTGCGGTAAAAAAATAAACTATAAAACTGTTAAGAAAATCGTTATTACATCGGCGCTTACGTTTCCGATTTGTATAGCTCTCGGATTTATTCTTACCAAGCTTTTTATTCGGATATTTTAAAATCGTCCCATATCTCTCCTTGCGGTAAGGAGGAAAATTCAAGCGTTTTGCCCGTTATGGGATGGGGGAAGGACAGATATGCGGAGTGAAGGCGTATTTTTCCGTTATCCTTAGCTCCGTATTTTCCGTCGCCGAAAAGAGGGCTACCCATATTTGCCATTTGAACTCTTATCTGATGGGTTCTGCCTGTATAAAGCTTTATTTTCACAAGAGAAAGCATTTCTCCCTTAATGGCCGATATTCCAAGGGGGAAATATTCAAGCTCCGCTCTTTTAACGCCCTTACGCTCGCTATCCACAACGTAGGATTTATTCCTTATTCTGTCGTGGTACAGCATATTGGTAAGGCGACCCTGTGTGGATATTTCGCCGTGAACAACGGCGTAATACTCCTTTTTGAGCTCTCCTTTTGCTACGGTATCGGAAAGCCTTGCGGCGCTTTTCTTACTCAAAGCGTACACAATTAGCCCCGTAGTGGTCGTATCAAGTCGGTGTACGGGATATACGGTACAGTCAAGCTCCTTTTCCAGCATTGATACCATATTTTCCTTATCGCTTATCTGGGAGGACACTCCGTAGATCTTTTCACATACGGCTATATCCTTGTCTTTGTAATAAATATTCATATAATTACCCAAAAGGGCTGATTCATACGAGTCAGCCCTTTTATTTTCACTTATTTAATCTCAATAATGGATTCATCCCACATAGAGGGCGCCTCATATCCGAGCATATTTACAACGGTTGCCGCTACGTTGGAAAGACCGAACTGTCCGTTGTCCGCCTTAACCTCGTACTTATCAGCGTAGAAGTTATCGTAGATAATGCAAGGAACACGGTTGAGAGTGTGGCTTGTCTTAGCCTTGTAGGAGCCGTCCTTACCCTGCTTGGGAGTGCCCTTCTTGTCAACCTCGTACATTTCGTCTGCGTTACCGTGGTCAGCGGTGATGAGAGCTACGCCGCCAAGAGAATCAACTACGTCAAGAAGTCTCTTGAGCTGAAGATCAAGAGCCTCCATAGAGCAGCGTGTAGCAAGAAGGTTACCCGTATGACCTACCATATCGCCATTGGGGAAGTTAACTCTTAAGCACTTGTATTCTCCGCTCTTCAAGCACTCGATAAGCTTATCGGTAATCTCAGCACACTTCATCCAGGGTCTCTGCTCGAAGGGAACTACGTCGGAGGGAACCTCAATATAGGTTTCAAGCTTTTCATCAAACTTTCCGCTCTTGTTACCGTTCCAGAAATAGGTTACGTGGCCGTACTTCTGTGTTTCGGAGATTGCAAGCTGGGAGACGCCTGTATCAGAGAGATACTCACCCATTGTATTCGTTATTTCGGGGGGATTTACAAGATAGTTTGAAGGAATGTGGAGGTCGCCGTCATATTCAAGCATACCTGCGTATACAACCTTGGGATAGCGAACTCTGTCAAACTTATTAAAGTCTGCATCGTCAAACGCCTTGGAGATCTCAATGGAACGGTCGCCGCGGAAATTGTAGAAGATCACGCTGTCGCCGTCGTTTACAGTACCAACGGGGCATCCGTCCTTTGCAATAACAAAGGGAGGAAGATCCTGGTCAATAACCTTAAGCTCTGCTCTGTA
>JAZQLK010000017.1:0-2494 GCA_045542635.1 Eubacteriales bacterium | reverse complement strand
CTTGTAATCGTTCTTTCTTCAATTTCCTCGCAAACCGTGCCGTATCTAACGATAGGACCTGCGATAAGCTGTGGAAACAGGGAAATATAAAGTCCCAAATGGAAAAGATTTTTTTGAGCTGGCACTCCGCGATATACGTCGATGATATAGCTTATCGATTGGAACGTAAAGAAGGAAATTCCAATAGGAAGCATAACTTTTATAACGGAAATGCTTGGGAAAACACTGTTTAAGAGAGAAGAGGTAAAGCCGAGATACTTAAAGATAAACAGTAAGCTTAAATTGAATGCAATGGCGATAGCCAAAATCAAACGCCTATGCTTTTTATCCTCGCTTATACGTAAAGCGAACAAATAGTTTGCAAGAATAGAACCGAGCATTACTATAATAAAGGTCGGTTCACCCCAAGCGTAGAAAAACAAGCTGGTAAGAAGCAGCCAGTAGTTTCTGAACTTTTTGGGAAGTAAGAAATTAATACCGATGGTCAAAGGAAAGAATAGAAATAAAAACTCTAAGCTGGTGAAAAGCATATAACCCCCTGTGGTTTATTTTAGAATAGTGAAACGTTTCGAGTTTCAAGGTAGAGTTTTAATTTTTTCTATTGATTGTTTACCCAATTCGCTAAGATTTTAATTCGTTAGCCGAAATTTTTCTGAAAAGCTCGTTATTTTCCGTCAAGTAAAAAACAATAAATCAAATCGATTTTAGATTTAAGATGATAATTATCTTCTTTTCCAAGTGCGTGGGCTAAACAGAATAAGCACAGGCAAAATTTCAAGTCTGCCCACAAGCATAGTAAGAGTAAGAATGATCTTGGAAAGATAGTTATAATCTGAAAAGCTTGAGTAAGGACCAACCGCATCAAAGCCGGGACCTATATTTGAAATACAGGCAAGCGTTGCAGAAAAATCACTGAAAAATCCGTGTCCGTCGAAAGAAAGCACAAATATTACCCCTAAAATAATAAATAAGTATAGGGTTATGAAGGCAAAGACGTCGTTTGTTGTTTTTTCTTCGAGTGATTTGCCCTCAAATTTTGATTTTGGAACGTATCTTGGATTTAGCAGCTTCCTTATTTTAATATAAATTCCCTTAAATGCTATTACTATTCTTGATGTTTTAAGACCGCCTGCTGTTGAGCCAGCCATTGCTCCTGTAAACATAAGAATGACAAGAACGACCTTGGCAATTTGCGGCCATAGATTGAAGTCCTGCGTTGAAAATCCCGTAGTGGTTATAATAGATGCAACCTGGAAAAGGGCGTGCCTAAATGACTCCTCCCAAGTAAGTGGGGTATCCTGTGAGGTTACAAGCGTGCCATTTGCCAAGAGTGAGGTGAAAATTATGCCAATGGCAATGGCGACCATAACAACATAGGTTTTCAGCTCCTCGCTTCTCAGCACATCTTTTATTTTGCCTATGAGTATTAAGAAGTAAAGAGAAAAGTTGCATCCAAACAGCAAAAGAAAAATCGCTATAGCATATTGAGCAAAGGGAGTGAAATATTCCATACTGTTTGGAATGAAGCCAAAGCCTCCCGTGCCTGCGGAGCCGAAGGTTGCAAGGAGCGCGTGGAACAGCTTATCCTTCGAGGAAACAATTCCTGCAATGTTTGGATCATTGTATCTTATAAGAGGCCCGATTGCAAGGACTAAAAATTCAATAACGGACAAGCCGAGATAAATGAGGTACAAAATTCTCGCCGTTGCTCTCATTTTGGAAACTATTTTACCAACCTGAGGACCGGGAGACTCCGCACGGAGTAAGTGCATCGCCGAGCCATCCTTGCTTTCGGGAATGAAGATAAGCACGAAAACAAGTATTCCCATACCGCCAATCCAGTGCGAAAAGCTGCGCCAGAAAAGCGATGAGTGAGATATTGCGGTTATATCGTCGATTACACTCGCGCCTGTTGTTGTAAAGCCCGAGGTAATCTCAAAGCAAGCATCGATATAGTTAGGTATGTCGCCGTTAATAACAAACGGGATAGCACCGAAAAGCGCCATTACAATCCATACGAGCGCAACAAGCGCAAAGCCCTCCTTTTGATAAAGCGAGGTTCTTTTCGGCTTCGGTATTTGAAGCAGAAATCCAACAACAACCAAGATTACGATAGGGATTAAAAAAGCCAAAACGTACCTTATTCCGCCGTATTCAGCCCCCACACCGCCAATTCCGTGGGAAACAACGGTGCTTTTTTGAAATTCCTTGTATACAAAGCTCACGATAAGTGGAGCTATCATAAGGATTCCCTCAAGAATCATAATCTTGCCTAAAATTTTGCCAAGAAGCTTATAATTCATATTATATTTCCTTATTCAAAAATGTCATTTAGGTCGTCAAAGTTTTTGTGTGTTGTGACAACAATTACACTGTCGCCCGTTAAAATGGTTGTGTTACCGTCTGGGATAATTACCTCGCCGTTACGGCTGATGCAGGCAATAAGACAGTTTTCCTTGGTTTTAAGCTCCTTAAGCGGCTTGCCAAAGAAGCT
>JAZQLK010000016.1:0-4639 GCA_045542635.1 Eubacteriales bacterium | reverse complement strand
AACGAGGGCAGCGTGCATCTGCGTAGCGCCTATATCCTTGATAGCCTCAAGAATTACCGTACCCGTTTCCTTTTCGTATTGACCCTTGATTTCCTCATCGGTCATCTTACGTGTACAAGGAATGGTCGTACCGAAATAATCCGCGTGAGTTGTGCCGTAGGGCGTAATGCCTCTGCCCACCTGCGCGTAAATGGTAGCCCAGGGGGAATGGGTATGGGTTACTCCGCCTATTTCCGGATAAGCCTTGTAAAGCTCCAAATGAGTGGGAGTATCGGAGGATGGCTTAAGAGTGCCTTCAATTACGTTACCGTCAAGGTCAAGAACGGGAAGCATATCGGGAGTAAGCTCATCGTATTCAACGCCCGAGGGCTTAATTACAACAAGTCCCTTTTCTCTGTCTATACCGCTTACGTTACCCCAGGTAAAGGTAATGAGATTGTATTTAACCAGCATCATATTGGCTTCGTATACTTGCTTTTTAAGCTCTTCTAACATATTGTATCTCCTTATGTAATTTTAATATCTACACAATAATAATATCAAATATTGAGATTAAAGTCAATAATATACCGATATATTCGATACGTTTTATGCAGATAAACACATAAAGCTTAAATTTCTCCCGTATTTTTGTCAGTTTTGTGAAAAATACCGCGTTTTGTTTTTTAATGTTGCTTTTTTCCTCTTAATGTGTTATAATACTTTTGAATATTTTGGAATCACACTTGAGTTTAACCTTTTGATATAAACAGATATACGTAAAATCAGGAGTTAAAATTTGTATGAGAAAAACTTATCACATATTTAAATATTTCTTTCCAATTCTTGTCGGAGCATTGATTTTGGTTTCAATCGTGGGCGCAGTCGCCTTCTCTCTTGAATATGACAGAGAGGCGCTTACCCTTGATATGAGCTCTCCCTTGGTTATGGTATTTATGGCTCTTATTGCCATCGTGTTTGTAGCCATCATCGTATTCGCCGTTTTCGCCCGTAAGCTTCACTTTGAGAGGATCAAGAAGCATACAAGGCTTACGTCCTTCTGCGCATCCTTCGCCGCTCTTATGGCATTCGGCGCATTTGTTAACGATATTGTAAACATTACGGTTTACGATAATGAATTTACCGTAATAGGGCTTATAAGAACAATCCTAAATCTTGCAGTATGCGCGTACTTCATTATTGAAGCGTTGCCCAGATTTATAAACAGAAAATGGGTTGATATTCCTCTTGTTATAAGACAGGCTCTTTCAATCACCTCTATTGTGTGGGCAATCATAGGTATATTCACCGTATACTTCACTCCAAACGAGGGTCTTCTCTCCACAAGCATCATATACAACGGAAAGATCGTAGCCTATACCGCCATCGCATTATTCTTCGTGTTTGAGGCTGAGCGTGAGTTTGCAAAGGCAAAATACGGCATGCTCGTATTCTCCGCCCTTCTTACCTCTCTTGTATCCTTCGCTCTTTCCGCAAGCCTTATTCTCTCCCTTTTGGTAGGACAGATCCATATGAACGAGCTTGGATTTACTATCTTCGACCATATGTTCACAGCAGGAATCGGTCTTTTCTCCCTTTCACGTACCTACTCAATAGTTAAAACCTTAAGATTGATTCTTATAAACAGCGACTAATTTAAAAGGACTGTCCGTCGGGACAGTCCTTTTTATATTTCTTATTTTTTCAATTCAAAGTCGGACTTGGGATGCTTACACAGAGGACATACCCAATCGTCGGGAAGCTCCTCAAAGGGCACACCCTCCTTTGCTTCATCGTATTCGTAGCCGCATATCGTACACACCCACACCTTGCCCTCCGCAGGCTTTTTGGCAGCAGGCTTGGGCTTTATATTTTCGTGATAATAGGAGTAGGTAATGGGGGTATTTTCAGATAACTCCTTGGTTTCGCAAACCTCACCGAAGAATACCGTATGAGTTCCCATATCCTGTACGGACGTTACGTTTACGGAAATAACCGCGCACACTCCTGCGGAAATATAGGAAACTCCGTTTTCCATTCTGTCAATTCCCGAAAAGATCTTCTTAACCTCTCTTCCGCTTTGAAAGCCGAAATGCTTTATAGTTTCAAAATCCGTATCGGTATCTAAAATCGACACGTTGAATTTTCCGCTTTTTCTAATAAGCTCCTCGGTATAGTTATTCTTGTTTACCGCTATCATAAGGGAAATAGGGCTTGCGGTTATCTGCGTAACCGTATTTATAACGCAGCCGTTGTCCGTATCTCCGTCCCTTGCTGTAAGGATATACAGTCCGTAGGGAATTTTTATCATTACCTTTGCATCCTTATCCATAAGCATACCTCCGTTTTTTTCATTTTATCATAAAATCCGTCTTTATACAAGTATTTACCCAAAATAAAATAAAAGACGTATCCTCTTGATTTTTTCATTCTTATATGTTAAAATATTTTAACGGAGGTGATACAATGCCATTACAGGAATCGGGAGAAATGTATATTGAAACCATATACGTGCTTTCTAAATCCTCATCCTACGTCCGCGCCGTTGACGTTTGCGAAGAAATGGGCTTTTCCAAGCCAAGCGTAAGCCGCGCAATGGGCCTTTTAAAGGACGGCGGATATATTACCGTGGACCGTAAGGGCGGCATTCTCTTGACGGAAAAGGGTCGGGACGTGGCTGAAAAGATGTACGAAAGGCATCAGATCATCGCATCTCTTCTCATAAAGCTGGGGGTTGACCCAAATGTTGCTACGGAGGACTCCTGCAAGATAGAGCACGTAATAAGCGATGAAACCTTTGCAAGGATAAAGGATTTTAACAGCTCCTTCGAAAAATAAAAGGCAAGAAGATGACCTTTGAGTCAGCTCCTTGCTTTTTTATTACTTTTATAGCGTTTTTTGTACATAAAAGCCGCTAACGTATATCATTTTTTCGTATTTACGCCTTAATAAAAAGGAAAATCACAAGACCAATCTGCCAGAGCAAGCCCATAATATTTACTACGTTAAAATACCAATGCTTTGTCTTGTGTCTGAAAAGCTGCATAGCGGTAAAACCGCCTACAGCGCCGCCGAAAAAGGACGTTAAAAGAAGCGCCTTCTCGGAAATACGCCATTTACCCTTTTTCGCCTTTCTTTTATCTATTCCGTACATAAAGAAGTTTACTACCGATATTACGGCAAAAACAATAAGAAAAATCTGCCAAAGCTCCATAATTTCCTCCTTGAAATATAAACGCTTTTTTCTATATTCTAACACATCCTCGGGTATTTTTCAATATTTTAAGACAAAAAGGGTGAACGGCGTGCCGCCGTTCAGCCTTTTTAAACGCAATGGGTATTATTTAGCGTAGCCCTTTGATGCCTGAAGCTCCGATATCCAGGGAAGCAGGACCGAAACCGAGGACTCCGTCATAAAGTCGGAGCTTAACTCGTTAAGTATACGCAGTTCGCACCTTCCACCGCTATCAAGCATAGCGTCTTTAAGCATTGTTGCCTGCTCCACGGGTATTAACGGATTATTATTATATGCAAATATCAACACAGGGGCGTCAATTTTGTCCGCAAAGTACACAGGACTTCTTTTCTGATACTCCTCCGGCCTTTCCTCAATGGAGTAACCTATTCTGTATTTGTAAAGCTGCTTGATTCCCTCGCCTCGAAACTCCATAAAGGATTCTATATCGGAAATTACGTCTATAACGGCGCAGCCTAAAATCTCATCCGAATAGTCTCTTGCAAGCATAAGCGCCCTTACAGAGCCCTCGGCAGAGCCCATAACCGCAAGCCCTCCGCGAGAAAGAAAATCGCATTTCTTGCAGGCTTCAAAAAAGCTCTTAACGTCATTATAGTCCTCTCCGCAGGCATCTCTTCTTTGTGTTTCGTCAGCACCCGAGCGATATCCGAATCTTATAATGGTATATCCGCTTGACGCATAGTATGAAAGATACTGATAATTAAGCATTACGTCGGCAAAATACAGTAACGTAGGGTAGTTTTTTGTCTTATAATCGCTTGGTATAGCCATCTGGCCATCAATTTTTACTCCGTTAAAATCGAACATCAGATCGTAGATAATACATCCGTTTCCGCTGTTTGCTTCGTTCTTTACAACCGAGGAAACACAGTCAAGCTCCGTCATTTCTTCAACTGAAAGTATCTTTTTCTCGGGGATTGTGGTAATATCATCATTATTGGGCTTACCCGTGGTCGTTACGTCATCCCCTCCGCATGATGCGAATGAAAGGATAAGCAATATTAACGCTAATAATAGACAAATTCTTTTCATTTTATTACTCTCCTGAATACGTAGTAGCAATTTATTTCACCGAGGTAGCAATAATCTCCGCTCTTATGCTCCAAAATCATATAATCGCGGTCCCCTACCCTTTTTATTTCGTATTTTTCCGCGGTGCTTTGCCTATCGCACAAAACGTAATCCCTCGTATAGGTGTAGCCGTACGCCACAAGCTTGCCCGCGCCCAATATGTATTTATTACAAAGTCCTCTTTCAAAAAACTCTATGCCCTGTATAAAATACGGCTTCTTTTCTTCATTCGGAACTACAGAAAAGTCCGAGGGAGTGTTTATAACGTCGATAGCTTCCCAATATCCCATCACCCTTGGGTCGGCTACAAAGGGCAAATCTATATTATCTCTG
>JAZQLK010000015.1:0-3032 GCA_045542635.1 Eubacteriales bacterium | reverse complement strand
TACATCGGCACGCTTATCGACGACCTTGTAACAAAGGGAACGAACGAGCCTTATAGAATGATGACCTCGCGCTCAGAATATAGACTCCTTCTCCGTCAGGATAACGCGGATATGCGCCTTACCCCATACGGACGGAGAGTAGGACTTGTTTCCGACGAGCAATGGGAATATTTCACTAATAAGAAGGCGGCTGTTGAAAAGGAAATCGAAAGAATGAAAAGAACCGTTATCCGCCCAAGCGAGGAGCTTTCAAGGGTAATGGAGGAAAACGGAACAACGCCTATTTCCGTTCCCACCCAGCTTTCGGAGCTTATCAAAAGACCTCAACTCGACCTTGAAAAGCTTGAAAAATTCGATACGTCCCGCCCCGTTTTGAAAAAATCCGTGATTTTTGCGGCACAGACGGAAATAAAATACGACGGATACGTTAAGAAGCAGCTTGCAGAGGTTAAGAGAAACGAAAAAACAGAGCAGAGAGCAATTCCCGAGGATATAGATTATAAGAAGATCAAGGGAATAAGGATAGAGGCTATGCAGAAGCTTGAAAAAATACGCCCAATGACTGTAGGTCAGGCGTCAAGAATAAGCGGAGTAAGCCCCGCAGATATTTCGGTGTTACTAATATATCTTTCAGAAAAAGGAGAATAAATTATGAGCATTTTAAACGTTAAGGACTACGGTATTTTAGGTGATGGCGCAGCTCTTGAAACCGTTGCCATCCAGAAGGTAATTAACGAGGCAAAGGACGGAGATACCATTGTATTCCCCAAGGGCTATTACGTAACGGGTACGATAGGACTTCGCTCCAATATCACGATCCGTCTTGAAAAGGGCGCGGAAATCGTTGGCTCAAGAAATATGGAGCATTACTACGATTGCGGCTTTTATCACAATGAAATGAAAAAGACCATTTCCTTGATTTACGCTCTTGACTGTGAAAACATTACTATTGAGGGCGAGGGTAAGATTCAGTTAAGCGGCGACGCCTTCGTTGACTTCGATACCTATCTTCCACCCGAGTGCGCAGGCTACGAAATGACAAAGGAATACTGCGAGCAGATGGTTATCGCAGTTGTAAACCGTCCCACACAGCCCATTTTCTTCAACAACTGTAAGAATATAAAGATTACGGGCATTAAGGTCTTCAACTCTCCCTGCTGGACAATGGTATTCTCCAACTGCGAGAATATTGAGATTTCCAAGGTTTACGTTGACAACCATAACAGAATTCCCAACAATGACGGCGTACATTTCTCCGCATCAAGAAATATCGTTGTTAAGGACTCCACCTTCCTTTGCGGCGACGACTGCTTTGCCGCTACCTGTATCACAAATTGGGACGGCATTTGCGAGAATATGGTAATTTCCGATTGCCTTATGTCCTCCCGTTCTGCGGCCATAAGATTCGGTCACCTTGAAAGTAAGGTAAGAAATATCGTTGTTAAAAATATTAAGATCATCCGTTCCAACAGAGCCTTGGCAGTTTTCTGCGGCGATAACGGCTACGTTAAGAACGCCCTCTTTGAGAATATCGAAACCGATACCAAGATTCACGCAGGCTACTGGTGGGGTAAGGGTGAGCCCATCGTTGTTTGCGGCGCAGACGTAAACGGAGAAATTTCCGACGTTGAATTCAAGGATTGTAAATTCGTTCACGAGAATCCTGCCGTATTCGTTGGTAACAAGGGCAACGTAAAGAACGTAACTCTTACAAACTGCGTATTCAAGCAGGAGGATGGCTCCACAACTGAATACTACAAGAACAAAATGGATCTTCAACCCAATGTTCCCAACCTTATTCCTTACGTATTTGACAAGTCAGAAAGCGTATTTGTTAAGGAAGTAGATAACTTCAAAATTCAGTAAAAATACATAAAAAACATAAACGGTAGCGATTTTTCGCTACCGTTTTGCGTTTTGAGGGATTAATTTTATGCTTTTTGCTCGTTCGTCCCGTTACTTTTTTTCGCAGATGAAGAAATAAGGGGATGTAGGAGAATTTACAATCTGAAATCTTGAAATGCTCATTTCGTGGCGGTCTATGGTTTCAAAGTAATCAAGAAGAAGCTTGCCCTCAATTTCACCCTCTGCATGGCCGGGGTAAACCGCAATCAAAAGAATACCGTCGCCATCCAGCATGTCAAGTGCATCCTTAACGGCGGGCAGAGTGGTTTCACGCTTGGTGGTAAGGGATTTGTTATTGCTTCCCGGGAGATAGCCGAGATTGAACATTCCCGCCTTGATTTTTCTGTCAATATACTTTTTTAAATTGTGGTGGGAATCGTGGATAAGGGTGTAGTTTTCGTACTGCCCCTCGGCTTCAAGTCGCTTTTTAGTGCTTGTAAGAGCCCCCTCCTGAATGTCAAATGCGTACACGTGTCCCGTGCTTTTTACCGTATTTGATAAAAAAAGCGTGTCGTGCCCGTTACCCATGGTAAAGTCGGCGCATATATCCCCCTCCTTTAAGTGAGAGAGAATAAAGGATTTTTGTAAGGTAAGTAAATCTGTCATAATTTCACTCCGTGTTTTTACTCTTACACAATTATACTACTAATGCCTGAATGTGTCAAGTAAATAAATATTTTAAAATTTTAGTTATTTCTTGACAAAGTGGCTACTGAGTGCTAAAATATACGTGTTATTTATATAATACACATATTTTATCTTTTTGAAAGGATATTTCAGCTATGAAATGGACATCACTTAACGACTTAAGAGAATCTTATCTCTCATTCTTTGAATCCAAGGGACACCTTCGTTTACCCAGCTTCTCCTTGGTACCTAATAACGATAAATCCTTGCTTCTTATAAACTCGGGTATGGCTCCTATGAAGAAGTTCTTCACAGGTGAGGTTGTTCCTCCGAGAAACAGAGTTACCACGTGTCAGAAGTGTATCCGTACTCCAGACCTTGAAAGAGTAGGACACACAGCCCGTCACGGCACCTTCTTTGAGATGCTTGGTAACTTCTCCTTTGGCGACTACTTCAAGGATGAGGCTATTGCATGGTCTTGGGAGTTCCTTACCGAATGG
>JAZQLK010000014.1:0-21054 GCA_045542635.1 Eubacteriales bacterium | reverse complement strand
CTCCTTATGCATTGTAAAGCCTCTTTCCATAAGGAATTCATCGGTCAATGTCTTTTCGCTGAAGCCGACTCCCCACATAGGGATCTCACTCCAGAAAAGGATTCCGCGCTCGTCAAGCATATCAAGGAAAAGTCTTGAATTGGGATAGTGGGAGCCGCGTATGGTGTTACATCCCATCTCCAAAATAAGATCAATATCCTTTTTCATAAGCTTGGGAGGGAATGCAAAGCCCCAATCGGGATGCTCGTCGTGTCTGTTAACGCCGAGAAGCTCAACCTTCTTTCCGTTGAGAAGGATGTCAAGATCCTTTATCTCTATAAATCTAAAGCCAACCTTTTCAATAAGATCGTCTGTGGAGGTTGATGCAACGGAGGTATAAAGCTTGGGAGAATCGCAGCTCCAGAGCTCGATATCGCAAAGCCTTGCTTCGGGAGTCTTAAAGGCTTTTCTTTCATATGCGCCAAGTGTAATATCGCCGCTGTAGATAACCTTATCCCCTACGGTAACGGTAACTTTATCGGTAATTTCCGCGCCCGTAGCGTTGTAAAGCTCCATATCAGCGCATATGTCAGCGGTCTTAAGATCCTTTGAAAGCGTGTAAACGATATGATTATTTACAATGGTCAAGCCCTTAAGCTGATGAGCGTAAGCATCTCTTGCGATACCGCCGTAATTGAACCAGTCGGTACGCTTCTGGGGGAATGATTTTTCATTAAGAATATTATCAACTCTTACAACGAGTAAATGCTCGCCGCATTTTAAGTCGTCAATAAGGAGCTGAAAGGGAGTAAACGCGCCGTAGTGATCTCCTACCTTAACGCCGTCAACCCATACGTCCGCCTGTGACATTACACTTTCGAACTCAAGCATAACTGCTCCGCCGTCGGCATCAAAGCTTCTCTGATACCAAGCCGCGCCCTCGTAATTAAGCAAACGAAGCTCGTTGTTCCAGCAGGATGGAACCATTACGGTTTCTCCGTTGGGAATACCCTCATACCATTTCTTTTCAACGCCGTTATTTTCGGTGTCGACAGCAAAGCTCCACGCTCCGCTTAATTCAACTACCTTTCTTGTTTTGTGCTCGTTAAACAATCTTCTCATAATATCACCCTTTTAAGTTTAGTCAGAGTCGGTTTACGTACTCATTACATAAATTATAGCACATATAAAATAATTTTTGTAGTATTTTTATAAATTTCAGAAATTATATTGACAGAAAATTCCTTGAGTGGTAGAATAGTTGCATATACAACCGTTGCATATGCAACTATTTGGAGGAATATATGCCAAAAATAATGAAGGATATGAACGTAATTTCAAGATGTCAGCTATCCTATCGCTCGGATATGATTAAGGGCGAGCTTTGCGGATGCCATCACTCCTTCGTCCTTGCTATATGCCGACGTCCCGGTATGACACAGGAGGAGATATCCCGTGAGCTGTGCCTGAACAAAAGCACCGTTGCAAGAGCTATTACGCAGCTTGAGGGCAAGGGCTACGTAAGAAGGGAGCAAAAGCCGGAGGACAAGCGCTCCGTTCTTGTATTCCCTACGGAGAAAATGACAGAAATTCTGCCTACGGTTAAGGAAATTACGGACAAATGGAACGAAATGATAGCGGAGGATATTTCCGAAGGCGAGCTTGAAATTTTTGTTTCCGTTCTTGGAAAAATGTCGAAAAAAGCAAGGAAAATAACGCAAAAACGGGAGGGAGTGGTTGAAAAATGAAATTTTTAGGTAAATATTTAAGTCCATTTAAGTGGAAAATGACTCTCGGCCTTTCCATAAAGGTTTTCGGTACGGTTGTGGAGCTGTTTTTGCCCCTTATTCTTACCCATATACTTGAAAACGTAATCGGAGAAATGAATATTACGAAGGTAATTCTCTACGGAGCTCTTATGATATTCTGCGCCCTTGCCGCCTGTGTGTGCAATATAGTCGCCAACAGAATGGCGTCAAAGGTGTCAAGAGATTTCTCCGAAAGGATGCGAATGGACCTTTTTGAGCGGATTATGTACCTTTCCGCCAAGGATACAGACCGCTTTACAATCCCTTCCCTTGAATCAAGAGTAACCACGGACACCTACAACGTACATAATTTCGTAGGCATGATGCAGAGAATGGGCGTGCGAGCTCCCATACTTTTGGTGGGCGGAATGATAATCAGCTTTATAATGGACCCATATCTTTCCTTGGTTATGCTTGCAACCTTCCCACTTATATTTATAACCGTTTATTCAATATCGAAAAAGGGTGTTCCCCTCTATTCCAAGGTACAGAAATCCGTTGACTCCATGGTAAGGGTTGTCCGTGAGGATGCCCAGGGAATACGAGTAATCAAAGCCCTTTCCAAAAACGATTATGAAAACCGCCGATACGACAAGGTAAACGCCAAGCTTTCATCCGACGAAAGACGGGCAGGTACTATAATGGGTATTGTAAATCCCGTTATGACCCTTTTAATGAATCTCGGTATTGCGGGTGTTATCGCTCTTAGCGCATACAGAGTTCACGAGGGAACCTCCTCAGCTCCTACGGTTATTGCCTTCGTACAGTATTTTACCTTAATTTCTATGGCTATGATGGCGCTTTCCCGTATGTTCGTAATGTACACGAAATGCTCCGCCTCTGCCCGCAGAATCGGCGAGGTAATAAGCACTCCCGACACCTATACCGTAACCGAAAAGCTTGATAATCCGGACACAGAGTACCACATTTCCTTCGAAAACGTGTCGTTTTCATACTTCGGCAGAAGAAACAATCTTGAAAATATAAGCTTTAATCTTAAAAAGGGCGAAAGCCTGGGTATAATAGGCGCAACGGGTAGCGGTAAGACTACACTTATACGGCTTCTTCTCCGTTTTTACGACACAGGGTCGGGCGTAATTAAGATAAACGGTCAGCCAATAACCTCCTACACAAGAGAGGAGCTTACCTCAATGCTTGGCGTTGCCCTCCAGACGGATTTTCTTTATGCAGACACGGTGGAAGAAAATATACGCTTTGGAAGAAGTATTCCGAGGGAGGACATAGAAAAAGCCGCTAAAATAGCCCAAGCCCACGATTTTATAATAGCCAAGGAGGAGGGCTACGGACATATGCTTTCCCAAAAAGGCGTAAACCTTTCGGGAGGACAGAAGCAAAGGCTTCTTATCTCCCGCGCGGTGGCATCAAAGCCCGATATACTTATTCTTGACGACTCATCCTCTGCTCTTGACTACAAAACCGACGCTTCCTTGCGTCGGGCTATAAGAGAAAATATGACGGACTCAACGGTAATTACCGTAGCCCAGAGAGTAAGCTCCGTTAAGGACTGTACATTAATTCTCGTTCTTGACGACGGTAAAATCATCGGCAAGGGTACACACTCGGAGCTTCTTTCAAGCTGTCCCGAATATAAGGAAATCAGTGACTCACAGATGGGAGGTGCTTTAATTGAATAAGGGAATGAACCTAATGTCTAAAGACCCGACAAAGGGAGCAACCGACACTCACGCAAAGCTCACAAGAAAGCAAAGAAACAAAATAATTCTCCGCCTTGGGGGCTACGTAATCCGCCAATGGCATCTCTTTATCCCCGCTCTTATTTTCACCCTTCTTGCAAATCAGCTCTCCTTGCTGGGCCCTATGTATTCGGGCAGAGCCATCGACGCTATTGAAAACGCGGCAGGTGTTGACTTCTCCGCCGTATGGGAAAACGTAATTTTAATGGTGGGCTGCTACCTGATTTCCGCAATTTTATCCTACTGTCTTGCGGTAATAATGATACGCTTAAGCCAAAGAATAGTGTATAAAATGCGCAAGCAGGTCTTTGAAAAGCTCAACACCCTTCCCGTATCCTATTTTGATACTCACCCCACGGGAGATATCATTAGCCGTATATCCTACGATATCGACACAATTAACGCATCCCTCTCCCACGATCTTGTACAGGTTATGACCAGCGTTTATACGGTTATCGGATCACTTGTATTTATGTGGCGCATTTCCCGTCCTCTCATTCTCATTTTCTTAATAACCGTTCCCGCATCCATACTTTTCACCCGTTACCGCTCCAAGAAAATAAGACCTATGTTCAGTAAAAGGTCAAGAAAATTAGGAGAGCTGAACGGCTACGCTGAGGAAATGCTCTCGGGCACACGCACAATTGAAGCCTACGGAAAGCAGGATGAAATATCGGGCCGCTTCGACAAGCGAAACAAGGATACAATGGACGCCTACTACGATGCGGAATACTACGGCTCCGCCCTTGGCCCCTCCGTAAACTTTATTAACAACCTTTCAATGTCCTTGGTGGCTATGTTCGGCGGTCTTCTCTATATGCTGTCCCAAAACGGCAAGGTGCTTGCGGGTACCGTATTCTTTATTACTCTTGGCGGTGTTGCCCAGTTCGTACAGTATTCCCGTAAATTTGCAGGCCCTATTAATGAATTTGCAAACATTCTTCACGAATTCCAATCCGCCTTCTCCGCGGCAGAGCGAGTTTTCAGAATACTCGACGAGGAGCCGGAGCCTGAGGATGCACCCGATGCCATAAGCCTTGAAAAAACCGAGGGGCTTGTTGAAATCGACGGCGTAACCTTCGGCTACGTTCCGGAAAAAACTATTCTTAAAAACGTATCCGTTACGGCAAATCCGGGAAAAACCGTGGCGATAGTAGGACCCACGGGCGCGGGCAAAACTACGGTTATAAATCTGCTTATGCGCTTTTACGACCCACAGTCGGGTGAAATACGCTTAGACTCCATTCCCTCCTTGAAAATCAAGCGAGAGGATTTACGTAAGGCCTATACAATGGTTTTACAGGACACCTGGCTCTTTAACGGAACCATTTATGAAAACATAAGATACGGCAAGGAAAACGCCACCGACGATGAGGTTAAGGAGGCGGCGCGCTCCGCAAGGATCGACTCCTATATTGAAAGCCTTCCCCAGGGCTACGATACGGTGCTTTCCGACGAGGGTGTAAATATCTCCAAGGGGCAAAGACAGCTTATAACCATTGCAAGAGCCATTCTTTCCGACGCTCCCATGCTTATTCTTGACGAAGCCACGTCAAACGTAGACTCCCGAACGGAAATCAAAATTCAGGAGGCTATGTCCGAGCTTATGGAGGACAGAACCTGCTTCGTTATAGCCCACCGTCTTTCAACGGTACAAAACGCCGATACCATCCTCGTTATAAAGGACGGAACGGTTACCGAGCAGGGTAGCCACGAGGAGCTTTTACGCTTAGGCGGCTTCTACGCTACGCTTTACAACTCTCAGTTTGCTTAATAATTTTCATAGGTATACAAATATACGAACCCAAGGGGAGGCCGCTGCCTCCCTTTTTCCTATTTGGCTATCAGATTGCTCAATATGAGAGTCACCCTCGCTTGCTTATTTTGTGTATTCAAACGAAAATAAAAATACCCCTTGACAAACGGGTATAAAAGTATTAAAATCGTTAGTCGGTAATACTTTTATTAAATACTGTTTTATAAGCTAACTTTTTAAGGAGTTTTTATGGAAATCTTACTTTCCCTTTCCATAGCTTTGTTCTCGGGACTTATGCTTTCCCGTCTTGCAAAGCTTGTTCAGTTACCCGCCGTTACCGCATATCTTGTGGCGGGCGTGCTTATCGGTCCCTTCTGTCTTGGCGCCTTCGGTGTTGACGGACTTGGCTTTACCTCTATGGAGAATATAGAAAGCCTTTCCATAATCTCCGACGTTGCCCTCGGCTTTATCGCATTCTCCATCGGTAATGAATTCCGACTTTCCGAGCTTAAGCATATCGGTAAGCAGGCTACGATCATCGGTATCTTCCAGGCAGTATTTACCACTCTCGTGGTTGACGCCGCTCTTATCGGCTTGCACTTTATGATCCCCGATAAGCTCCCTCTTGAAGCCGCTATCATCCTTGGCGCAGTTGCCTCCGCAACAGCTCCCGCCGCTACCCTTATGGTAGTAAGACAGTATAAGGCGAAGGGTCCCGTAACGTCTACTCTTCTCCCCGTCGTTGCCCTTGACGATGCTGTGGGTCTTGTGCTCTTTTCCGTATCCTTCGGTATTGCGAAGGCTATCTCCGCAGGAAGCGCAAGCATCGTTTCCATTATCTGTGAGCCTCTTATTGAGGTTGTTATTTCCCTTGCTCTCGGCGCGGCTATGGGTTATATCTTCACCTTCTGCGAAAGATTCTTCCACTCCCGTTCAAAGCGTCTTTCAATGACCGTTGCCTTCGTATTCGTAACTGTGGCTATTTCAATGATGTCCTTTACAATAGGCGGCGTTCATATTGCCTTCTCCCCCCTCTTAAGCTGTATGATGCTCGGCACTATCTTCTGCAATATCTGTGATTTCTCCGCAGAGCTTATGGACCGTCTTGACAGATGGACGGCTCCTATGTTTATCCTCTTTTTCGTATTAAGCGGTGCAGAGCTTGATCTTTTCGTATTCTCCGACCTTATGATAGTTCTTATCGGTATCGTATATATTGTGTTCCGTTGCCTTGGAAAATACTTTGGCGCAGGTATCAGCGCTACTATTTCGGGCGCCCCCGAGACTACGAGAAAATACCTTGGAATTACCCTTTTCCCCCAGGCAGGCGTTGCCCTCGGTATGGCGCTTAAGGCGGAGGCTCTCGGTTCCTCAGGCGCAATTGTGGCAAATATAACCCTCTTCTCCGTTCTTATTTACGAGCTTGTAGGTCCTTACCTTACAAAGGTAGCGCTTAGCAAGGCGGGCGAAATTGATGAAAGCGGCGTAACAAGCGCAAGAATCAAGGATCACAAGAGGGATCACCACAACAACCACCCGGGTATTTAATTATGAGCGGATTCAAACGAGTTAAGCTGGCGTGCTATTCCGCCAACGTATCGATGTCAATTGTGGGAAATCTTTCCCCCATTTTGTTCCTGACGTTCCGCTCATTATACGGAATTTCGTACACTCTTCTCGGTCTTTTGGTTCTTGTTAACTTCGTAACACAGCTTACGGTAGACCTTATATTCTCATTTTTCTCCCATAAATTCAATATTCCCTTAGCGGTTAAGATAATCCCCGTTCTTACCCTTGCGGGTCTTGCGATTTTCGCCCTTGCACCCGTAATTTTCCCATCGTCCGTGTATTTCGGACTAGTTCTCGGAACTGTGGTATTTTCCGCATCAAGCGGCTTTGCAGAGGTTCTTATAAGCCCCGTTATCGCCGCTATTCCAAGTGAAAACCCCGAAAGGGAAATGAGTAAGCTCCATTCGATTTACGCCTGGGGCGTGGTTGGAGTTATAATCGTCGGCACTCTTTTCCTCCTTATATTCGGCAAGGAAAGCTGGCAGCTTCTTACGGCTTTATTCGGTATCGTGCCTCTTATATCCTTAATTCTCTTTGCAGGCGCGACCCTTCCAAGCCTTCAAACCCCCGAAAGAGTGTCAGGCGCTATCACTATGCTTAAAAGACGGGATCTCTGGATATGTGTTCTCTGCATCTTCCTTGGCGGCGCAGCGGAATGTACTATGGCTCAATGGAGCTCGGGATATATTGAAATGGCTCTCGGAATTCCTAAAATCTGGGGCGACATTTTCGGCGTGGCTCTTTTCGGACTTATGCTGGGTCTTGGCAGAACCATGTACGCAAAATACGGAAAAAATATAGAACGCGTCCTCTTTTTAGGCGCAATCGGCGCAGCCCTTTGCTACCTTACGGCATCAATTTCGGGGATTGCTATTCTCGGTCTTATAGCCTGCGCCTTTACGGGCTTCTGCGTTTCAATGATGTGGCCCGGCTCCCTTATCGTAGCTGAAAAACGCTTCCCCACGGCTGGCGTATTTATCTTTGCTATGATGGCGGCAGGCGGCGACCTTGGCGCATCCGTAGGCCCTCAGCTTGTGGGAATCGTAACCGATGCTATCTCCGTCAGCCCATTCGGTATAAGCCTGGCATCACGCTTCAGCCTCACTCCCGAGCAAATCGGTATGAAGTGCGGTATGCTTATCGGTATGCTCTTCTGCTTAAGCGCAATATTCGTATATCTCTACGTTATGAAAAAATGGAAAGCTTCAAAAGCCGAAAACCAATAATACAGAATCTCCCGCAGAGTGTGGCTCTGCGGGAGATTTATTTTTATTATTTCAAAAATACCTCGATAACGGGTACGATGGTGTTAGGCACGACTGCGGGAATCTTAAATGCGACAAGTCCCTCCTTAGCGCTTCTTGCCTCGCTGAAGTGATCAACGGAGCCTACTGTGTAAAGAATTTCGCTTCCGTCGTGGAGGAATTGAGCGTAGTCAATCTTATCACCCAGGTTTTCAAATTCAAGGAATGCGTAGGGGTACTCAATCAAGTGGATGTAAAGGCGCTTGCCGTCCTCACTCTGTGTAAGACGCGTTCCTCTCGGAGCCTTAAATTCGGGCTCTGCCATTGTACAGTTGTATATGGAGCGGCTGTTATATTTCATCCAATCCGCGTATACCTTAAGAGCGTTTTCTGCTCTGTAATCGAAATATCCCCTTGCGGTAGGACCTACGTTCATAAGAAGGTTTCCGCCGATGCAAACCGTGTTAATAAGCATATCGATAAGCATTTTAGGTGTCTTCCAGGTCTGCTCGTCTCTGAAATATCCCCAAGAGCCTGAAAACGTCTGGCAAGCCTCCCAGGTTACAAGCTCACCGGTTTCAGCGTGCTTAACCCATTCAAGCATCTGATACTGCTCGGGAGTCCAAAGGTCCTGCTCAAGGTCGGAGCGGTTGTCGATAATAATATGGGGCTGGAGAGCTCTTGCTGTCTTGATAAGCTCCTCAGATTCCCAATCGTTTCTTCCCTTGCCCTCCATCCAGTCGGGGAATTTCGGGTCTTTGTTGGTATATGAGAAGTCGAACCAGAGAATATCAATCTTACCGTAATTTGTAAGAAGCTCAGTTACCTGATCTCTCATATATTGAGCGTAACGCTTCATATCTCTGCCCTCGTTCTGCTGCTGAGCATCTTTATCATAGCGGCGAGGATGAATTGCGTCGATTGTAAAGTCGGGGTGATGCCAGTCGATAAGGGAGTAGTAGAAGCCTACCTTAAGTCCTTCGGCACGAAACGCTTCAACGTACTCCTTAACAAGGTCGCGTCCTGCAGGAGTATTTGTGCATTTATAATCTGTGTACTTGGTATCGAACATACAGAAGCCCTCGTGGTGCTTTGTAGTCATAACCACGTATTTCATTCCTGCCGCCTTAGCCTGTCTTGCCCATTCCTTGGCATCGTAAAGGTCGGGGTCGAAATACTTGAAATATTTATCGTACTTTTCATCTGTTATACATTCGATATTTTTTATCCATTCGTTTCTTGCGGGCATTGCGTAAAGTCCCCAATGGATGAACATACCGAAGCGGTCCTTTTTGAACCATTCCGTATCGCCGGGTGTTTTTCTTGTTACGTAGCTTGACATAATTTTATTCTCCTTTAAATATGTTCTTTGTTATTTTAACGGTAAGCCGTTTATTTTTATTTCATTGAAAAGGGGCTTTGTGCGGACGTATTCGTCCTTGCCGGGGCATATGGGATACATTCCTATGCAGGAAAAGATATACCACGCCGCCATTGAGCCGTTATCCTCGTCTCCCGGGAAGCCTTTCTCTGCGGAAAACAGCTCCTTGCACATTTTTTCAACCACGCCTTGGCACTTTTCCCCATCTCCAAGGTATCCGTATAAATAAGGAATATGGAAGGAGGGCTGATTTGAAATAGCGCACTGACCGAAATCCACCGCCGCCATTTCCCTCATTTCGTGTATCTCTCCTCCGTAGCCGTGTACACGGTATACGGGGGGAGTTGAAAACAACTCATCAAGCTTCCTAAGGAATCCGTCCTTACCTCCGTAAAGGTCGCAAAGACCCTCGATATCGTGTGGTACCCAGAAGGAATTCTGCCAAGCGGAGCCCTCGGTGTAATCCCCTCCCCATATACAGGGGTCAAAGTCCTCGGACATATTACCGCCTTCATCACGTCCGCGCATAAAGCCCGTTTCCTTGTCAAAAAGGTTTTTGTAATTTTTGGAGCGCTCAATATACTCGCTATATATATCATCATATCCAAGCTCTTTAGCCACAGTAGCTATGCACCAATCCCCGTAAGCGGCGTCAAGGGTAAGATTTACGCTCTCCTTTTGCAGATTTTTAGGTACGTATCCGTATTTTTTGTACGAAAGCGCGCCGTTTCTGCCATATCTTCTGTCATCTGCTTCCGTATTTGCGTGGTGAAGCATACCACGAAGGGCATTTTCCCAAAGCTCTCTTTCCCCTATTTTCTTAACCACCGCATCGGCTATTACGCAGTCTATCAGGGTGCTTGGCATACATCCTACCTCACCGATAGAGATCCATCTCGGCAGATATCCGCACTCAAGGTAATCGTTTACAAAGCCCCGAAGCATTTCCTCGTATTCCTCCCTTGCAATAAGAGAGTAAAGCGGAAAAAGAGTGCGTGCCGTATCCCAGAAGCCTGTATCCGTGTAGCGTGCTCCTTGGCTTACCTTGCCTGTTTTCGGAGTGTAGTGAACCTTATTTCCCTTTTCGTCTATCTCGTACGCCTTGCGAGGGAACAAAAAGACTCTGTACATACAGGAATAGAAGGTGGCAAGACGATTTTCGTCCTCACATTTTACCTCGATTCTGTGTAGCTTTTCCTCCCAGCCATATTCGGCTTCTTTTCTTATTTCCTCAAAGGACCTGCCCTCCGCCTCTCGGTTAAGCGTATTGAGCGCCATTTCCTCGCTTATATAGGAAATTGCGACACGTCCCTCGGCGTATTTTCCTTTTATACCTATATGGGCGCAGGCGGTATCACCTTCTCCCTTAAAATATGTACGGTCATTATCCACGCATCCGTCAAGGAATTTTACAGCTATATAGGCTCTGAAATTCTTAGCCTCATCCTGTGAATGTCCGTCCGTTGAGCCGTAAAGAATATGGGATTTTTCATCATAGCGGTAGGTATAATTACCAAGGACGGGGAGGAAGGAAAGATACGAGGGTCTTTCATTACCGAGGCTGAGTCTGAATGCGCAGCCTCTCTCCGTGGGGGTAAGCTCAAAATCGCAATCGCAACGCTGAAAGCGGATTTTAAGATAGTCGGGACGCATAATAGCTTCCTTAATACGGTAGCCCGATGCGGCGCTCTCGCCCTTATCCCCTATAAGGTCGCTTTGAGGAGTCATTAAAAAGGCTCCGTATTCCCTTATCCAGGGGCTTGGCTGATGAGTAAGACGGATACCCTCGCAAACGGGCAGACAGGGATCAAAGAACCATCCCTCCCGTCCCTCGTTTACCTCTGTTTGAGGACAAAATGAAGCCATACCGAAGGGCAGCTGCGTAAGGGGTAGGGTATTACCCGTGGAATATTTCATATGGGATCTCGTTCCCATTTTTATATTAACGTAAGGAATATATTTCATAAAATACTCTCCTTTTTCCATCCTACATAGATTATACTATAAACTTTATATAATTTCAATAAAAAAAGACTGATTACGGATTTTTTGTTCCAACATTTGATAATCCGCAATCAGTCCCGATATTAAATTTTACAGTCCCACACAACGCGAGCGCTTTTTTTGCCGTTTTGACCGAGCCAATGCCTGCTCCACCCCCTCGGCAATCTGAAAAGGGGCTTGCAGATCTCACACAAAATCAAGAGTCTGTCCCCGTCATTTTGGGCTATAAGCTCTTCAAAGGCCCTCTCTCCTATTTCCGTTACCGAAAGGGGTATTACAATTCTTTTAAGATTTTTACACCAGGCAAAGGCGTTTGCCCCGATTTTTCTTAAGCCGTCGGGAAGCGTTATGTCCTTCAGGCTTCTACAATACTGAAACGCCCCATCCTCGATTTCACATACATTGCTTCCCAGCACTACCGAAGCTACGAATCGGTTTTCCAAAAAGGCGTTTTTCCCTATTACCTTAACGCCTTCGGGAATTACGACCCGTTCCTCTGCCCCGTCATATTTAATCAAAACGTTATTTTCTATATAAAAGCTGCCAATACTGTCCATAGATGCCTCCAAATATACCATATCGGGATATTTTAATTATACCACTTTGGTATAATATTGTCAAGAACAAATTAAGAAGGTTTACTATGCGATTAAAACAGCTGCGCAAGCAAAAAGGAATTTCACAGCTGAAGCTTTCTCTTGATTTATGCATAAGTCAGAATAGCATCAGCAGATACGAAACGGGAGAGCGACAGGCTGATTATGCCACGCTTATCAGAATAGCGGATTATTTTAACGTGTCCCTCGACTATCTTCTTGAAAGAACGGATAATCCTAAAATGAACAATTAAAAACAAAAAGGAGCAAGAGTAAAAGGACTAATTATCCCTTTATCCTTGCTCTCGTTTTTTATTTTCTTTCATCAAGGGGTACGTATTTCTGCTCCTGCTTAACGTTAATGTAGGCGGGACGGATGATTTTACCCGCGTTCTGAATTTCCTCAATTCTGTGAGCGCTCCAGCCCGCAATTCGCGCGCAGGCAAACAAGGGAGTATAAAGCTCGTAAGGAAGATTAAGCATCTTATATACAAGACCGGAGTAAAAGTCTACGTTGGGGCTGACACCCTTGTACATTTTTCTCTTCTCGGCGATAAGCCGTGTGGCAAGCTCCGCTACGGTTTCGTAAAGAACGAATTCGTCCTCCATTCCCTTTTCAACGGAAAGCTGCTTAGCAAAGGAGTGAAGCACCTCTGCGCGAGGGTCGGATACGGCGTAAACCGCGTGTCCCATACCGTAGATAAGACCTGCTTTATCAAACGCTTTCTTATCAAGAAGGTCGCGAAGATACTGTTCTATCTGTCCTCTGTCCTTAAGATTCTTAACGTTTGCCTTCATATCGTCAAACATACGGACAACCTTTACGTTAGCTCCGCCGTGACGGGGTCCCTTAAGAGAGCCAAGCGCCGCGGAAATTGCAGAATAAGTATCCGTACCCGATGACGTTACAACGTGAGTTGTGAAGGTGGAGTTATTACCGCCGCCGTGCTCTGCGTGGAGCACAAGACAAATATCAAGCAGCTGGGCTTCAAGAGGAGTAAACTTACCGTCCTCACGGAGTATATACAAAAGGTTTTCCGCCGTTGTATATTCGGGCTTGGGGAAATGGATAAACAGGCTGTTGCTGTTGTGATAATGCTGATAGGAATGATATCCGTAAACAGACAGAAGCGGGAACATTGAGATGAGCTGTAAGCACTGTCTTAATATGTTGGGTACGGAAATATCATCGGGGTTTTCGTCATAGGCGTAGAGTGCCAGAACGGAGCGGGATATCATATTCATCATATCCTTACCGGGCGCTTTAAGAATCATATCGCGAACGAATGACGGAGGAAGCGAACGGTATGAAGCAAGCTGATTTTTAAATTCCTCAAGCTCACATTTAGTAGGAAGCTTGGAGAACAAAAGAAGATAAATAGTTTCCTCAAAGCCGCTATGACCCGTTTTCAAAAAGCCTTTAACAAGTTTTTTTACGTTATATCCGCGGTAAAAAAGCTCACCCGGGCACTGAATAATATTTCCGTCGCCGTCAACCTCTCTTGACTTTACGTTAGATACCTCGGTAAGTCCCGTAACAACGCCGAAGCCGCCCGCATCACGCAGACCTCTTTTTACGTCGTATTGCTGATACATTTCGGGTACTATATTGTTATTTTCACAGGATTTTTTTGCAAGCTCCTCAATATACGGAGTAATTTCCGAGTAGTTCATTCTGCCTCCTTCTCCCGTCAATCACGTCCTTGAAGGTAAGTACGGTAGGCCGTGCCTACATACGGGGAGTTAAAAATATATTTGCTATATTTTAACATAATATGTTATATATTGCAAGAAATATTTCACAATTTTCATATTTGCTTCGCCGAAAATTCAAAAAAAGCGACACGCCGTGTCGCATTTTTTGATTATTTTAACATTTTAACAGTTAATTTCGCCGTTTCTCCTATGGATGTATCGGACGTAAGCTTGATTCGGTAGGCATAATCTATTTTCTTGTCAAGCTTTATTTCTATTTTTCCGTCCCCCTTCTCCTTTGAAAGAAGCTTTTCAAACCGCGAGCCGTTAAAAATGTACAGATCGCATACCTGCGATGCGGTATTTTCAAGGCATACGTAGTTAAAGGGCAGCACTCCACCAAGGTTTATATCCATTTCCTTATCTGTCATTTCTATTTTACAAAGGGGGCTTTCCGCATAGTTTACAGACACTGTGTCGGCTTTTTTTACGCTTTCATCGATTTTCAGCATATGTACGCCAAAGCCGTATATAAGGGGCTCTCCCAGAGCGGAAAGGACCCTTATCTTTATTTTATCGCTCACCACGCTTGGAAATCTTACCGCCAAGCGGTTTCCTACGCACTTACTTCTTTCAAGAGTAAGCCACTCACCGTTTACAAGGGTGGATATTTCAATATCGGTTATTCTATGTCCCGCTTCGTTTACCTCGCGGAGGGTAAGCATATTAAATTCTGTGTTATCCTTTAGCGAAACGGTTATTTCAGGATTTACGCATCCGTCGCTTGAGGAATAGAAGAGGTCCTCGTTCTCGGAGAGAACATTCTCCGCCTTACAGCCGTTTCTTACGCTGCCCGCCGATACGGTAGCATCCTTTGCGAGATTAGCTTTAAGAGCTTTTGTTATGATTTTATTGAAACGTATAAGAGAATTTGCGTCATTTTCGTGAATCAAGCCCCGTCTGTCTGGAGGAAGATTCAAAAGGAAGCCCGCGTTTGAGCCGACGGAGGTGAACCAAAGATCAAGCAGATTTTCCTCCGAGCGCACGCTTTCATCCTGGGTACTGTGATAGAACCAGCCCGGACGGATGGAAACGTCCACCTCCGCGGGAATAAAGCGCTTACCGTCAAGCTTACCGCTGTTAAGCTCCGACGTGGTTTCAATCTCTAAGGATACGGGGTCTATGGTGGCATAGCAGGGCTTACCCGCAATTCCCTTTTCATTGCCGACCCAACGGACGTCGACCCAAGGGGTGGCTCCGAGAGAGCCGAAGATTACCGCGTCAGGCTGAAGTCGTCTTACGGTGCTTGCCCATCTTTCCCAATCGTATACCGCCTCGGTGCTTCCCGCGCCATCCCACCAGCACTCCCATATCTTGCCGTAATTTGTAAGAAGCTCCGTAAGCTGACCTACGTAAAAATCGTTGTATTCATCCTTACCCCAGGTGGACTCGTGTCTGTCCCAAGGGGAAAGATAGATTCCCGCCTTTATACCGAACTCGGCGCAGGCGTCGGTAAACTCCTTTACGATATCGCCCTTACCGTTTTTGTAAGGCGAATTTTTTATGCTATGCTCCGTATATTTAGTCTGCCACAGGCAGAAGCCGTCATGATGCTTAGCGGTGATTATTGCCGCCGTGAAGCCCGCATCCTTGACCGTCCTTACCCATTGACGGGTGTCAAGCTCTGTAGGAGCAAAGTCCCTCGGGCTTTCTGTTCCGTCACCCCATTCCTTATCGGTAAAGGTGTTCATACCAAAATGGAAAAACGCCATTCTTTCTCGCTTATACCATTCAAGCTGTCTTTCGTTCGGTAAGGCTCCCACGGGTCTTAAGCCGTATTTTTCAAAATCAAACATATTAAATCTCCATAGCATCAAGCAAGCGTCTGTACATCTTAGAGAAGAATTCCTCATCCTTGGGATATTGCTTGAACGTAATTTCCATTCCCGCCGCGTCTTCCATAATAGCCACTACCTTATCCTTGCCCAGCTTACTCTCCGTAAGGGTAAGGAATCCTATATCGTCTA
Organism: Eubacteriales bacterium; assembly: GCA_045542635.1. Lineage (GTDB taxonomy): Bacteria > Bacillota > Clostridia > Oscillospirales > CAG-272 > RGIG2000. The sequence continues at coordinate 5,280 of JAZQLK010000014.1, read as the reverse complement.
TAGCCTCCTTGAATACCTTCTGACGGAGGGAGGGGATAACTCCGTTTTCATAGGGATATACGCTGAAGGCATCTCCCGAGGGGAATGCTCCGCCTGCGTCGGTTACCTCATAGGGGCTTATATGCTTTTTGGAATGCTGTGTGTTATAGAAATTGTATCCCCAATGTAAAAATCCCGCAATGCCGTATTTATACATCTGAACGCCGATAATTCTGTTTCTTGCGGATGGCATTGCGAAGAAGCGGTTTGCAACCTGTCTTGCCTGAGCGCAGCAGTAGTAGCACCAAAGGCCCTCTACCCCTGCCTCAATGAAGGGCTCAAGGTCGTTTGAGCCTACCACGGGAGTTGATACAAGTCCCTCTCCGTAATACTCAAAATGGGAAAGAGCGTCCATATGGTTGCATCCCTTGATCAGAGGCTTAAGAATAGATGATGCCTGTCTGTAGGATTCAAGCTGCTCTCCGTTAGGCTCGTCGGATACGTGGAAATATAGTCTTGTTTTATCAATTCCCTTCTTTTCAAAGGTAGCTATAATCTTCGGCACAAGGAAATTTAAAAGCTCAGCGTATTCGGGTGAGGCAGCGTCCGTTTCCCAACCGAAGATACGCTTTTCCTCTCCGTCAACCGTAGCTATTACCTTGGGAGCAAAGCGGGCTCCCCATTGGGTAAAGAAATGATTTATTTCAAAATTCTTAATACCGTGTTCCGTGGCAATATCTATAAATTTTTCAAGAAGGGAAAGGTCGATATCGTAGCCCTCCGCCAGCTTTACAATTTTGGCAAGCTGAACCGTTGTACGCTCTCCGCCCACCTCGGTGTCAAGAGGAGGAGTAAGAACGGGAGTCAATACGGTCGTCATTCCGTGACGGGTGGCAAGAGCGATATACTTACCTATAAGCTCCCAATGAAGGTCGGAAAACACCTCTGTATTATGGTAATCCGCAATACAGTCCGTATGGAACCATTGAGTGAAATTCACAGTCTGCTCGGGTAACGTAGCGTCGAAAATTTTAAGTATGTATGTTACCTTACCTACCTCGATATTTTCCTTGAAAAATCTGATATTTACAGGATATTCTCCCGCTTTTTCATCCTTATCTATTAGAATATTTATCCACAGGGTAAGGTATTCTCCATCCTTTAAGGTGATTTTACCGTCGGCAACGGGAAAGAGGGGGTGGGGGAAAAGCCCCGGCTCTATCGTAAGATAATTGTCGTCGTATGCCTGAGGATATGCGGGAAGCTGCGACGGAACGTAGCCAACACGATACACGGAAGCCTTTGATTTAAGCTCCGAATCCACGGTGAAGGTATATTCTCCGCCCTGCCCCATAAGAGCGATCTGATAGGATGCGTCCTGACCCCTTACGTAATTTCCGCCCCATGCGTTGCGTCCGTAAATTTCAGTCGGGAACACCTTGGCAAGGGATGAAAGCTGTACTGTCTTAAATGAGTTGTTCATATTTATTCTCCTTTAAAGAATTCTCTTACTCGTATTTTACCATACGTCAAAAAAAATTTCAATGTCGATAGGCGAATTTTCTTGCAAGGGAGGATATATTGTGTTAGAATAGATATATATTTATTTTTAGGAGTTTTATTATGAAAAGAGCAAGCGGCGTTCTTCTGCACATATCCTCTCTTTGGGGCGATTATTCCGAGGGCTCCCTCGGTAAGGCGGCTAAGGAGTGGATAGACTGTCTTGCAGAGAGCAAATTTACATATTGGCAGATACTTCCCTTCTGCTTACCCGACGAGTACAATTCACCCTACAAGTCATACTCGGCATTCAGCGGAAACCCTTATTTTATAGACCTTGAGGTTTTGCTTTCCAAGGGGCTTATCACAAAGGAGGAGGCGGAGGCGGCTAAGCAGAAATCTCCCCACCTTTGCGAATTTGACAGACTTAACAAGGAAAGAATCGATTTACTTAAAAAGGCATCCGAAAGATTCTTCGAGCTTGAAAAAATGGATGAATTTTTTGATAAATTCCCTCACACCGAGGCCTTTTGCAAATTTATGGCGCTTAAGGAAGCAAACGGTATGAAGGAATGGTACGATTGGACCACGGAGGAATACGACGATACGGTTCTATTCCAATGGAAATTCATACAGTATATGGTATTTACACAGTGGTTTGAAATAAAGGAATACGCAAACTCCAAGGGAGTTAAAATTATAGGCGATATTCCCATTTACGTTGCTCACGACAGCTCTGACGTATGGGCTCAGCCTTCACAGTTCCAGCTTGACAAGAGAAATCAGCCCACGTCGGTTGCGGGCGTACCCCCTGACTATTTCAGCGAGGACGGTCAGCTTTGGGGTAACCCTCTCTACGATTGGAAGCTTATGAAGAAGGATGGCTACACCTGGTGGCGTGAAAGAATGAAATTTATGTGCAAGCTTTTTGACGGCGTGCGCATTGACCATTTCCGCGCAATAGAATCATATTTCTCCATTCCCGCAGGGGAAAAGACCGCTAAAAACGGTAAATGGGTAAAGGGTCCCGGTATGGCTATAATCAAGGAGTTCAAAAAGATCTGCGGCGACAAGCTTATTATCGCTGAGGATCTTGGCGACATCACCCCCGAGGTTTACAAGCTGGTTTGTGATAGCGGCTTCCCCGGTATGAGAGTTCTCCAATTCGGACTCCTCGGCGACAACAATTCAACCCATCTTCCCCACAACTATTCAAATAATTGCGTTGCCTACACGGGCACTCACGATAACAATACTCTTCTCGGCTACGTTTGGGAGCTTTCAAAATCCGAAAGACAGCGCTTCCTTGACTATTTCGGCTACGAGAGCGCAAATTGGGATAATTGCTACGATACGGTTATCCGTTCAATGCTCGCAAGCCACGCGGGACTTGTAATATTCCCCGTTCAGGACCTTTTGAAATACGGTCGCGACACCCGTCTTAACACCCCCGGAAGCAGTAAGGATAACTGGGCTTTCCGCATAACGAGAGAGCAATTTATGGATATAGACAGAGAAAAGCTTCGCATTTGGAACGAGGTTTACGGAAGAGCGTAATTGAGCAGTTTTATTTGCCTTTGGCAAGCTCTATTGCTTCCCAGTGATATTTGGACATTATCCAAGTGATATTCGCTGCGCGAGTTTAAATTAAGGAGAAATTATGTCAAGCTATATAATGGATTTACGGAAAACGGTTGGTCACAGACCTCTTTTGCAGGTTGGCGCCAGCGTTATAGTTGAGGATAAAAACGGCAGAGTCCTTTTGCAGCTTCGCAAGGACACAATGGAGTGGGGATATTCGGGCGGCTCTGTGGAGCTTGACGAGGTGGTTGAGGAAGCCGCGGCAAGAGAGCTTTTTGAGGAAACGGGACTGACTGCAAAAAATCTTATCCTCTTTGGAATTTTTTCAGGCCCCGATACTCACTGCGTTTACCCTAATGGCGACGAAGTATCAAACGTAGATATTGTATATATCTGCCGCGACTATGAGGGAGAGCTTACGTGTCAGCCCGAGGAGGTCTGCGAGCTTAGATTTTTCGAAATTGACGAAATCCCCGAAAATCTGTTTGGTCCCATTAAAAAAGGACTTAAAAGCTACGTTGAATACAGAAAATCGGGAAAATGAAAGCTTTTTTCTCACTTAACGGATATAAAACGGCAAAAACCGCAGATTGTTTTCTGCGGTTTTCTTGCAAATTTTTCAATTTAGAGGTACTTTATGAAATACGGAATCTGCGTATGCGGACTTAACGGTAGCGGAAAAACCACCCTTGCAAAAGCTATTGCAAAGGAGCTTGGTTTTACGCATATGGATATAGAATATTATTATTTTACATCTAAAGAAAACCCTTACTCAACGCAAAGAACAAAAGAGGAAGCAGAAAATTTGCTCCTTCAGGACATAAAAGCGAATCCGCGCTTTGTTTTTTCTGCAGTCAGCGGAAACGTAGCGAAGGAAATTGCCGAGCATTACGATTTGGTTATTTATCTTAACGCCCCACTTGACATTCGAATGAGCCGTATAAGAAAGCGCTCCTATGATATGCTTGGATCAAGAGCCCTTTTTGGCGGAGATTTGTACGAGCAGGAAGAAAAATTCTTTGAATTTGCGCAAAAAAGAACTCCTGATAAAATCGAAAGCTGGCTGGAAAGTGTACAATGTAAGGTTATCCGTCTTGACGGAACAAAGCCTATAAGTGAAAATGTGGACTATATAATGAGTCTGCTTTTATTTGAAGCTTAAAAAAAACCGCAGACCGTTTTCTCTGCTGTTCTAAGCGGAGAATTTACAGGCACAAAAATTTCGGCAGAGATATTGTTTCCCTGCCGATTTGTGTTATAATGGGGCATGGGCTTTGCCCGATGCCTTTGTAATACAAAGGCGAAACCGGCGAGAGAACAGGACGCTAAATAAGAATTTGACAAATAGCTATAATATTATTTAGCTCTATTCCCATTTGGGGTGAATGTTAACATCGGTTGCTTGAATGCAACGGGCTTTAGTGATATAATAATCACATCAAAGGAGGGATAATCATGCTAAACAAAAATATCAAAGTACTTAGAGAAGCTAAAGGCTTATCTCAAGAAGAACTGGCAATCAAATTGAATGTAGTTCGTCAGACCGTTTCTAAATGGGAGAAAGGATTATCAGTTCCTGATGCCGGAATGGTAATTCAAATCGCAGAGGTTCTGGATACCACGGTTAACATTTTACTTGGAGAGGAAATCCCGGTGTTCGAGGAACCGAATTTTACCAAAACGATGGCGGCTAAATTGGATGTATTAAACGAGCAGCATTCTAAACAGAATGAACATCGTCGTAAAATTTGGAGAGTTGTGTTCACGGTAGTTTTAATTGTTTCAGCAATTTCACTGATTAGGTATTTACTGTTCTTTGGCTCGATATATATAGGAGATGCATCCGAATCTACAAGTGTAACTGTAATCGGTGACAGCAGTGCTCCTGCATACATCCCGATTTGGTATTATTTCTCGATATTGAAGCCGGTTTTTATTAGTGTGTTTACAGCAATCACATCAGTTGTCGGCCTTTGCCGTACACGAAAAAACTAACGGCTGGTAGTTTTCCTTGAATAAAACCAATTTGAAAAATTCCAATTCATCTAATAGATAACGCCGACAGACTTTCAAGGTCTGCCGGCGTTCATTATTTGTTTACTACATAGCAAATTTTACCCGTAGGGGGAGTTAGACAATTTCTCCGATAAGGAATACACCCTTTCGGTCTGCGGTTTTTTTACTTATTTAAATATTCAAGTATTTCCTTTGCGTTTGTAT
>JAZQLK010000013.1:0-3855 GCA_045542635.1 Eubacteriales bacterium | reverse complement strand
AACCATATGAGCGGTATAGGCTGGTACGGAGACCTTGGAAATATACAGATTATGCCTGTTATTGGAGAAACTGATTTAAGAAGCGGCTCCAACGAGGAGGTTACCTTTAAAAAGGGAACAAGGGGCTGGAAATCCGAGTTTTCCCACGAAAGGGAAAATGCAAGCGCAGGATATTATTCCGTATATCTTGACAGATACGGAATCAAGGCGGAAGCTACCGCAACGGAGAGAACGGGTATTTTAAGACTTACATATCCCAAAAGCGACGTTGCCGGACTTATATTTAACTTTTCAAGAAGAATAGCGGGACACGCGGATCTTGAAAGGGCAAATATTGTGGATGACCGTCATATTGAAGGTCATATTCATTGCACTCCAAAGGGAGGAGGCTTCGGTAGAGGAGCAGGCGGAATAGGCTACAAGCTTTATTTCCGAATTGAACTTTCAAAGCCTATGAAGGAAGCTTGCTTCTTCTCGGATGAAGAATATTTAGACAAATGCCTAACTGAATTTGAAGGGGAAGACGTTGGGTTACTTGCGCGCTTTGAAACCGCCGAAAACGAGGAGATTTCAGTAAAATGCGCTATTTCATACGTGGATTTAGAGGGTGCAAGGCTAAATTTCCATAAGGAATGTGAAAATATTGACTTTGATACCGCACATAGCGAAACCGCTCAAAAATGGAATAAAGCTCTTGATTGCGTTAGCGTAGAGGGGGACAACGAAACTGATAAAATTATTTTCTACACTTGCCTATATCACGCTTTATTAGACCCGCGAACCTCTATGGATGCAGATGGAAGGTACAGAACTGCAGATGGCGAGATAAAAAAAGCCGATTATACTCATAGAACCATGTTTAGCGGTTGGGACGTTTACAGAAGCGAATTCCCATTGCTCACGGTTATATGCCCGGATATGGTAAATGATGAAGTAAACTCCCTTTTGAATATCGCAATATCAAGAAATTCATCTCTTCCGAGATGGGAGCTTATGGGTATTGATTCGGGATGTATGGTTGGCGACCCCGGGCTTATAGTTTTTGCCGATGCGTACCTTAAAGGAATTAAAAATTACGATACTCAAAAAGCGTATGAAATTTGCTTAGCATCCTCAAAATGCGAAAATGAGCTTTACGGAAAGATCTTCACTCCAAAGCGTCCTCGCAGCGAAAAGTACCGTAGTGATGCATACGTTCCGGGGTGCATCAGCGAAACCTTTGAATTCCTTCTTGCGGACTATTGTATGTATAAGCTTGCAATTAAGCTTGGTAAAAAGGAGGATGCAAAATATTTCATTGAAAGAGTAAATTCCTACAAGAACAATTTCAATTCCGATACAGGCTTTATGGGTACAAGGGATGAAAACGGTAAATTTATACCCGTAAAGGATGAATATGACTGTTGCGGATGCGTGGAAAGTAACATATTCCAGCAATCCTGGTTTGTTCCTTATGACGTTTTAGGACTTTGTGATATAATGGGTAGAGAAAGAGCAATTTCCTTGCTTGAAAGACTCTTTAGCGAGGCGGACTTCAGCGCTTTATGGAACGAGAATTATAATCACTCAAACGAGCCTTGTCATAATATCACCCATTACTTTAATATTCTCGGGTTGCCAAGACGCACCCAGTATTGGACAAGAAGAGTACAAAAGGAAGCTTATCGCTTGGGAGCCTTTGGCTTTTGCGGTAATGAGGACGTAGGTCAGCTTTCCGCTTGGTACGTGCTTTCCGCCCTCGGATTTGCGCAGGTATGTCCCGCTAATGAGGAATACTATATAAATACTCCATTGTTTAAGAGCGCAAGGATTAAGCTTGATAAAAAATATCATTCCTGTATAAATGGAGAATATTTCACCGTTCTGTGCGATAAGGATCCTCTTGAATACCCATATATCGAGGAAATGCACTTAAACGGTGTAAGGCTTGACAGATACTATTTGACCTACAATGAGATAACCGCAGGCGGTAAGCTTGAATTTAAGCTGACAAAATAAAAATAAGAGGATGCTCGTGCATCCTCTTTTTACTCGATTACAGTATATTCAAGCATTTCGTAATGAAGCTTGGTTCCGATATCTATATTTTCGGGAAGGAGCGCCATAGCTATAAAAAGCTCCTCGCCGTCGTCTGTATTTACAAGAGTGGCGTAATCGCCTTCAATTTTTTTCACTACGTAGTCAATAGGTCCGAACATAAATATTCCTCCGTTTTTTTAAATATTTTATCACAAAAGCAACAATTTTTCAATAGCCTCCACATAATATAAAAAAATGTGCGTCCGCGCCTATTTTTTTATAAGAATTTTATTGACAAGAAAAAAACCTTGTGATAAAATATGAAAATAAAATGCATGTGGCAAAAATTATACTTTATACATTTTATGAATTTAGAAATCTTTTTTAAGGAAGGTATTTAAAATGAGCTTCAAGAATCAGTATCTTAACGAGCTTATGGAGCGTGTTATTAAGAGAAACGCTAATGAGCCCGAATTCCATCAGACAGTAAAGGAAGTTCTCGAGTCCATCGAGCCCGTAATCGAAAAGCGCCCCGACTACATCACAAGCGGCGTTCTTGAGAGAATGGTTGAGCCTGAAAGAATTATCAAGTTCAGAGTTCCGTGGGTAGACGACAAGGGTAACGTACAGGTTAACCGTGGCTTCAGAATTCAGTTCAACAGCGCTATCGGTCCTTACAAGGGCGGTCTTCGCTTCCATCCTTCCGTAAACGAAAGCATCATCAAGTTCCTTGGCTTTGAGCAGACCTTCAAGAACTCGCTTACCTCGCTTCCCATGGGCGGCGGTAAGGGCGGCGCTGACTTCGATCCTCAGGGCAAATCCGATGCAGAGGTTATGCGCTTCTGCCAGAGCTTTATGACCGAGCTTCAGAAGTATATCGGCGCTGATACCGACGTTCCCGCAGGCGACATCGGCGTAGGTGCTCGCGAGATCGGCTATCTCTTCGGTCAGTACAAGAGACTGCGCGACGAGTTCACCGGCGTCCTCACCGGCAAGGGTATCCCCTACGGCGGTTCTCTGATCCGTCCCGAGGCTACCGGCTACGGCGCTGTGTACTACACCGTCGAGATGCTGAAGACTCTCGGCGAAACCATCGAAGGCAAGACCTTCGTTGTTTCCGGCTTCGGTAACGTGGCTTGGGGCACCGTTTCCAAGATCACTGAGCTGGGCGGTAAGGTTGTTGTTATCTCCGGTCCCGACGGATACGTATACGACGAGAACGGCGTAAACACTCCCGAGAAGATCAATTATATGCTGGAAATGCGTTCCTCCGGCCGCAACAAGGTACAGGATTACGCTGACAAGTTCGGTGTTCCCTTCTTCGCCGGTCAGAAGCCCTGGGGCGTTAAGGCAGACATCCTCATGCCCTGCGCTACCCAGAACGAAGTACATCTGGAAGACGCCAAGAAGATCGTGGAAAACGGCGTGAAGTACTACGTGGAAGTTTCCAACATGCCCACCACCAACGAAGCGATCGCTTACCTGAAGGAGAACGGCGTAGTCGTTGCTCCCTCCAAGGCAGTAAATGCCGGTGGCGTAGCCGTTTCCGGTCTGGAAATGACCCAGAACTCCATGCGTCTCAGCTGGACGGCGGAAGAGGTTGACGAGAAGCTCCGCACCATCATGAAGAACATCTACCAGGCATCTCTGGATGCCGCCAAGGAATACGGTATGGAAGGCGACCTGGTGGCAGGTGCCAACATCGCCGGCTTCATCAAGGTTGCCAATGCCATGAAGTGGCAGGGCGTTGCATATTAATTGCCATCCCGAAAAGAGATATGCTCTACGGAGCATATCTCTTTTTTTGTCGTCCGTCAAAAAGAGGCAGAGAAATCG
>JAZQLK010000012.1:0-3872 GCA_045542635.1 Eubacteriales bacterium | reverse complement strand
TTAATACTGAATTTGAGGGTGGCAGACACAAGACAAGAGTAGATATGTTCATGGCTTTTGAAAACGAATAATATATTAAGGAGAATAAATATGAAGAAGGTTTATTTTATTACAGGTAGCCAGGACCTTTACGGTGAAGAGGTTCTTTTGCAGGTTGCTGAGGACAGCAAGGTAATCGCAAAGTATCTTAACGAAAAGATCGACGGCGTTGAAATCGAATATTGCTCAACCGTAAGAGATGAAGCAAGCTGTGTTGAAGCCTGCGCAAGGGCTACAAACGATAAGGACTGTATCGCGGTTATCACCTGGATGCACACCTTCAGCCCCGCAAAGATGTGGATCAAGGGTCTTCAGTTCCTTAAAAAGCCCCTCCTTCATTTCCACACACAGGCAAATGAAAAGCTTCCTTACGATTCCATTGATATGGGCTTTATGAACCTTAAACAGACCGCCCACGGCGGACCTGAGTACGGCTTCATCGCTACAAGACTCGGCGTTAAGCGTGAGGTTATCGTTGGCTACTATCAGCACGAGGACGTAATCGAGAAGATCAAAAAGTTTATTGACGTTGCAAGAGCGGTTGATTTCTCAAAGAACCTTAAGGTTGCTATGTTCGGTAGCAATATGAGAGAGGTTGCGGTAACAGACGGCGACAGAGTAGAGAGCCAGATCAAGTACGGCTGGAACGTAAACTACTATGGCATCGGCGATCTCGTTGCTCTTGTTAACGCGGTTACAGACGAGGAGCTTGACGCTAAGATGGCGGAATACAAAGAGCTCTACATTATGAACACAGACAACCTTGACGCGGTTAAGGAGCAGGCTAAATACGAGATCGCTCTTGATAAGTTTATGGCTGAAGGAGGCTTCGGCGCGTACACGGATACCTTCCAGGACCTTCACGGCCTTCGTCAGCTTCCCGGTCTTGCTACACAGAGAATGATGGGTAAGGGCTACGGCTTTGGCGCAGAGGGTGACTATAAGACCTCCGCTCTCGGCGCGATCTTCTGGGAAATGGCAAAGGGCAGAAAAGGCTCTACAGGCTTTATGGAGGACTATACGTACGACTTTACAAAGGGCGAGGAGGTAGTTCTCGGCGCACATATGCTTGAGGTTTCTCCCGACTTTGCATCCACACAGCCCAAGATCGAGGTTCATCCCCTCGGTATCGGCGGCAAGGAGGCTCCCGCACGTCTTGTATTCGACGGTGTTGACGGCGACGGCGTTGCAGTATGTATGGTAGATATGGGTAACCGCTTTCGTCTTATCTGCGCGGCTATCGAGCTTGTAAAACAGCCCAAGAAAATGCCCAAGCTTCCCGTTGCGAGAATTATGTGGAAGCTTAAGCCCGACCACGCAACAGGCGCAGCTGCCTGGATCTACGCAGGTGGCGCACATCATACTGTAGTATCCACAGCTCTTACAGTTGAGGACGTTCGTCTTTTCGCAAAGCTTACCGATACAGAGCTTGTTGTAATCGACGAAAATACCGACCTTGGCAAGCTTCAGTCCGAGCTTGATATGCTTGACCTTCTTGCAAAGCTGAAATAATTGAACGTTAAATAATATAAAGCCTCTTACGGTAAATCCGTAGGAGGCTTTTAATTCATTTGATATATTTAATTATCAGATTTAATTTCCGAAATGCAGCTTTTACATAATCGGAATTTTTGTTCTGTTTCCACAAGCTCACCGCAAATAGCGCAGTGTCTGTTTTTGGGAGAGATAATAACCTTATCATTCTCAAATGATATCAGAACTATGGAGTTATTATCTATACCAAGCTTTTTTCGAAATTTTATAGGTATTACAACTCTTCCAAGATTATCTACTTCTCGTTCTATTCCGTTCATTTCTACCTCTCAATTTGTCGGTTTTTTTCATAATAACACATTTTTAACAGAATGTCAACTCTTTTGAGTTAATCTTTTTAATTCAAAAGGGTTAATATATATTTGAAAGGATGTGTTAACTATGACAATAGGTGAGGCTTGTGTAATAAGAATCAACGAGCTATGTAGAGAAAGAAATATAACTGTAAATAAGCTTGCTTTTATGTCGGGAGTAACACAGTCAACTCTTAACAATATAGTCAGCGGAAGAAATAAAAGCGTAACGGTATCAACCTTAAAGAAGCTTTGCGACGGAATTGATATTACAATTCAAGATTTCTTTAATTCCAATGTTTTTGCGGAACTCGAGCAAGAAATCAAATAATTTTAATTAGACAATGACGGAGAGATTTCTCCGTTTTTTCTTTATTTTAAAAAAGCATATGTTAAGCATATGCTAAGCAAGTGCTATGCATATGAGATATAGATATAGATATAGATATAGATTTAGATTTAGATATAGATATTGATATAAATTTGGATGTATATATTAAGAGGTAATTTGTAAGAGGTAAGGGGTGATACGTAAGAAGTAAGGAAAAAGAGAAATAAATAAAGAGAAAAAGGAAAGAAGAAAACAGTAGGAGGAGGGGCTACGAAGAAATTCGGTTATACAGAGTTTGAAAAAAATTTGTTTTTTTATAATCTCTAACGCTCACTAACGGTTTGGATACCTTATAATAGATACGGAAGAAGGAGATGAAGGGTAAAAAGCAAAAGAATATTTACAACACAAAAATGAATAAATTCAAAAAATATGCAGTAAATATTCATAAAATATGCATTTGTTTACCCTTTATATTATATAACGGAAAAAAATTGAAAAATATTGAAAAAATATTCAAAAACCCCTTGACAAGTGAAATGTAAAGTAATATAATAGGAGCATATTTTTGATTTTTACATAAAGGAGATTATAAAAATGAACAAGAAGGATATTAAAAAGGTAGTTCTCGCATATTCCGGAGGACTTGATACATCCATCATTATTCCTTGGCTTAAGGAAAACTACAACAACTGCGAGGTTATCGCAGTATCCGGTAACGTAGGTCAGGCAGACGAGCTTGAGGGACTTGAGGAAAAGGCTCTTAAGACAGGCGCCCCCAAGCTTTACATTGAGGACCTTACAGAGGAATTCGTAGACGATTTCATTATCCCCACAGTTAAGGCAGGCGCGCTTTATGAGGAATATATGCTCGGCACATCCTTTGCCCGCCCCATTATTGCAAAGAGAATCTGCGAGATTGCTCTTAAGGAGGGCGCAGACGCAATCTGCCACGGCTGTACAGGTAAGGGTAACGACCAGGTTCGTTTCGAGCTTACAATCAAGGCATTCGCTCCCGATATGCACATTATCGCTCCTTGGCGTGAGTGGAGCATTAAGTCCCGTGAGGAGGAAATTGAGTACGCAGAGGCGCACAACGTTCCCCTTAAGATCAACCGTGAAACAAACTACTCCAAGGATAAGAACCTCTGGCACCTCAGCCACGAGGGACTTGATCTCGAGGATGCAGGCAACGAGCCTCAGTACGAGAAGGAGGGCTTCCTTGAAATGGGCGTTTCTCCCCTTCAGGCGCCCGACGCTCCCACATACATCACACTTGATTTTGAAAAGGGCGTTCCCGTTGCATTCAACGGTGAGAAGATGAGCGCAAAGGAGATCATCCTTAATCTTAACAAGGTTGGCGGTGAGAACGGTATCGGACTTCTCGACATCATCGAGAACCGTCTTGTAGGTATGAAGTGCCGCGGCGTTTACGAGACTCCCGGCGGAGCTATTCTCTATGCGGCTCACAACTACCTTGAGACGATCTGCCTTGACAAGTACACAATGCACAAGAAGCAGGAGCTTGCCATCACCTTTGGCGAGCTTGTATACAACGGTCAGTGGTACACACCTCTCCGCGAGGCTATCACGGCATTTGTTGACAAGACCCAGGAGCACGTAACCGGTAAGGTCAAGCTCAAGCTCTACAAGGG
>JAZQLK010000011.1:0-4758 GCA_045542635.1 Eubacteriales bacterium | reverse complement strand
AAATTCACTGCTCAGATGGAGGATAAGCTTGATACCATTGAGCACGGAAGTGTAACAATGGAGGAGGTATTATCAGAGTTCTACGGTGATTTTAAGTCGGAGCTTGACAAAGCAATGTCCAGCCTTGAAAAGGATGATGTGGAGCTTCCTATCGAGGAAACCGATATTATATGTGAAAAATGCGGTAAGAAAATGATAATCAAGAACGGAAAGTATGGCAAATTCGCTGCCTGTCCCGATTATCCTAAATGTAAGAATACAAAAACCCTTAATAAGGACGGTAGCGTTAAGGATAGCGAAAAGGTGGAGATTGCGGAGTTTAAATGTGAGGTCTGCGGCTCCGATATGATAATCAGAAAGGGTAAATTCGGAGAATTTTATGCTTGCTCAAATTATCCTACCTGTAAGTTCACAAAGGCTAAGACCAAGCCCACCGGAGTAATGTGTCCCAAGTGCGGAAAGGAAATTCTTGAAAGAGAAGGAAAGAGCGGTAAGGAATTTTACAGCTGCTCGGATTATCCCGCTTGCGATTTTTCATCCTGGGATATGCCTACCGATCTCAGATGTCCTAAATGCAACGATATGCTTTTGAGAAAAAAGACGAGAAATATACTTGTGTGCAAAAATCCAAAATGCACTTATAAGGAAAAAACAGATAAATGAATGATAAAACACCACATATAAACGTTATAGGAGCCGGTCTTGCAGGGTGCGAGGCGGCTTACCAGGCTGCCAAGCGGGGAGTTAAGGTTACTCTTTATGAAATGAAGCCGAGTAAATTTACTCCCGCCCATTCAAGTCCTAAGTTTGCCGAATTGGTTTGTTCAAATTCACTTCGTTCCGATGAGCTTTCAAACGCTATCGGAGTATTGAAGGCGGAGCTTCGTTCAATGGACTCTTTAATAATGGAGGCGGCAGATTGCAACAGGGTAGCCGCAGGATCAGCCCTTGCAGTAGACAGACATAAGTTTTCCGAGTATATAACCGAAAAGATATGCTCCCATCCCAATATCGAGGTTGTAAATAAGGAAATTTGTGAGATAAATCCCGAGGAAATAACGGTTATCGCATCAGGACCTCTTACATCAGACATGCTTGCTGAGCATATAAGAGAGAAAATAGGATTATCTAATCTTCATTTCTTCGATGCGGCAGCACCTATTATAGATTTTTCATCAATTGATATGTCAAAGGCGTTTTATGCTTCAAGATATAACAAGGGTGATGCGGACTATATAAACTGTCCTATGAACGAGACTGAATATAAGGCGTTTTACGAAGCTCTTGTATCCGCTGAGGAGGCTGAGCTTCACGATATAGACAAGGATGAAAAATTGACTGTTTTCGAGGGCTGTATGCCTGTTGAGGTTATGGCTAAGAGAGGCTATGAAACATTACTTTACGGACCGCTCAAGCCTGTTGGAATAGAGCATCCCGAAACAAAGGAAAATTATTTTGCGGTAGTTCAGCTTCGCAAGGAGAATGACGAGGGAACTATGTACAATATAGTTGGCTTCCAGACTCACTTAAAGTTCGGAGAGCAGAAGAGAGTATTTTCACTGATTCCGGGACTTGAAAACGCCGTTTTCTTAAGATACGGCGTTATGCACAGAAATACTTATTTGAACTCCCCGGGAATACTTAACTGTCATTTTTCACTGGTAAAAAACAACAACGTATATTTTGCGGGACAAATGACCGGTGTGGAAGGATATATTGAATCTGCATCATCCGGCTTTGTTGCGGGAATAAACGCGACAAAGCTTGCCCTTGGTAAGGAGCAGATCGATTTTACCGAAAAAACGGTAATCGGTGCGCTTTCCCATTATGTAAGCAGAGGAAACGTATCCGGTAATTTTCAACCTATGAATGCCAATTTCGGCATTGTTGCGCCTCTTGACCGTAAGGTAAAGGGCGGGAAAAAGGCAAGAAATGAAGAAATTGCAAAAAGAGCGCTACAAACTATAGACGACATAAAGAAATTTATTTGATTTTAGGAGATTTTTATGGTTATCGCAGTTGATGCAATGGGCGGAGATAACGCCCCATTTGAGGTAGTAAAAGGCGTAAACGAGGCTGCAAAGGGTTTAAAAGACGCAGAAATACTGCTTATTGGCGACGAGAACAAAATAAATGATTGCTTTAAGGAGCTTGAAGCCGAAAAGCCCGCAAACGTTAAGATTTTACATACAGAGTGCTTCGTTACAATGGAAGACGATCCTATGATAGTTATGAAGGAGAAGAACAATAGCTCCTTAGCTATCGGACTTAAGGAGCTTAAGGCAGGTAATGCCGATGCATTTGTAAGTGCGGGAAGCACAGGCGCGTTGCATGCGGCATCCACACTTATCGTAAGAAAAATAAAGGGAGTAAGAAGAAGTGCTATTGCAACTGTTTTACCCTTTGGCGACGGTCTTCTTATGCTTGACTCAGGCGCTAATCCTACTGTTACTCCGGAGTTGCTTTCTCAGTGGGCATTTATTGGCTCTGCTTATATGAAGAAGGTATTTGGAATTGAAAATCCAAGAGTCGGTCTTCTTAACAATGGAACGGAGGAGCATAAGGGTACGCCCGTTACTCAGGAGGCTTACGCTTTACTTAAGGAAAGAGCGGATATCAATTTCGTAGGAAATGTTGAGTCAAGAGAAATTCCCAACGCGCCCTGCGATGTTTTGGTAACCGACGGATTTACAGGAAATATCACGATTAAGCTTATTGAGGGTATGGGAAAGCTTATTTTCAAAAGACTCAGAACTATGTTCAGTGCAAATATTAAAACAAAGCTTTCATACATACTTATGAAAAGCGAGCTTAAAAAGCTCAAAAAGGATTTTGACTCTTCAGAATATGGAGGAGCAATACTTTTAGGTCTTTCAAAGCCCGTAATTAAGGCTCACGGAAGCTCAAAATCCAAGGAAATAAAGATAGCAATACATCAGGCGCTTGAGTACGCCGAATCAAAAATAATAGATGAGGTTTCTGAGGAAATATCCAAGGAAGCGTAATTATCGGAAAGGCTTTTAATTATGTCAAACTATCCCTTGCCAATCGAACAGTTAGAAAATACGATTGGCTATAAGTTTAACGATATTTCCATAATAAAAACCGCTCTTACTCATTCGTCCTATGCAAACGAGCAGAGAATGCACAAAAGAAAAACCGAGTGTAACGAGCGACTTGAATTTTTAGGGGATAGCGTGCTGTCATTTATTACAAGCAGATATATATTCGAAAAATTTAGGACCAATCCCGAAGGATATCTGACTAAGGTCAGAGCAGCGGTTGTATGCTCAAAATCCCTTTCATCCCTTGCAAACAAAATAGGTTTGGGCAAGTATTTACTTCTTGGCAAGGGAGAGGAGGAAAACGGCAGAACGAATCCTAAGATTCTTGAGAACGCTTTTGAAGCATTACTTGCGGCAATATATCTTGATTCTGATTATTCAGTTGAAACTGTTTCAAAATTCCTTATGCCGTTAATATCCATTGAAATAGATGAGGCATCCAAAAATGAAATGGCATTTGATTACAAAACGGCTTTACAGCAGTTTGTTCAGGCGTCGGGAAAGGACAGGCTTCAATATATTTGCGTTGGAGAATCCGGTCCCGACCATAACAAAACCTTCGAGGTGGAGGCTAAGCTTAATTCAAATGTTATCGGAAAGGGAATCGGAAAAACAAAAAGAGAAGCAGAGCAGCACGCGGCTAAGGAAGCGCTTAGGCTCTTTGACGTGAAATGAGACATATAAATATACCGATTTTTATTCCTCATCTCGGTTGCCCCAATCAGTGTATTTTCTGCAATCAAAGGTATATATCGGGTACGTTAGCCTTTAGAGAGGAATCAGTTGAAGAAACTATACTTGAGGTTCTGGACACCGTAAATAAGGGTGATGAGTGTGAAATTGCTTTTTTTGGAGGCTCTTTTACGGGTATTGACAGGAAATTGATGATAAGATTGCTTGATACTGCTGAAAAATACGTTAAAGCAGGCAAGATTATGGGAATAAGAATGTCAACCCGTCCCGACTATATAAATGAGGAAATAATTGAAATACTGAAGGGATACACAGTAAATTGTGTTGAGCTTGGTATACAGTCGATGAACGATAATGTTCTATGTTATTTAAAAAGAGGACATACGGTAAAGGATACCGTAAATGCCATAAATCTGCTTAATCAAGCATCCATTCCCTTCGTTGGGCAGATGATGGTAGGACTTCCTTCGGCGCAATCGGAGGATGAAATATATTGCGCGGAGCAGATATGCAAATACGGAGCTTGCGCCGCAAGGATATATCCAACCCTTGTGTTCAATAACACGGAGCTTAAGGAAATAACCGTTAAGGGTGAATATACTCCCTTAACTGTAGACGAGGCTATTATTAGAAGCCGTGACATTTTAGAGGTATTTGTGAAAAACGGTGTAGAATGTATAAGGATAGGTCTGTGTGAAAGCGATAATTTGCACTCTGACGATACGTTTTACAAGGGACCTAATCATCCGTCCATCGGAGAGATGGTCAAAAGCGCATTATACCTCAAGATAGTCGAGAAAAATATTCCTGCAAATTGCGGTGAGGCTCTGACAATTAAATGTCCAAAGGGCGCAACCTCGCAAATTGTCGGTAATAAAAAGAAAAACACAAATTATTTAATGAGTAAATACGGATTTAAAAAAATTCATATTATTGAAGATAATAACCTAAATCCTTTTGATATAGAAATTTGAAAGAAGGAGGATAAGACAGATGTATT
>JAZQLK010000010.1:0-2182 GCA_045542635.1 Eubacteriales bacterium | reverse complement strand
TGCTGTCCTCAGCAACCTGCAAAAGAACCTCTTCACCGTAAAGGTCCTGGCTGCCTGTGATAAAATAAACCTTTTTCATATCTATTCTCCTTAAAAATTATTCGTTTTCAAATGCCATAAACATATCGACTCTCGTCTTATGTCTGCCGCCCTCGAATTCGGTATTTATGAAAACATCCGCAATATCGCAGGCAAGTCCCGCGCCGATGGTTCTTTCACCCATACAAAGCACGTTTGCATCGTTGTGGAGTCTTGTAAATCTTGCGCTGAAGGTATCGGAGCAAACCGCCGCGCGGATGCCCTTGCACTTATTCGCCGCCATACTCATACCGATACCCGTACCGCATACGAGAATACCAAGGTCATTCTTGCCCTCGTTTATAGCATCGCAAAGCTTCTTTGCGTATACGGGATAGTGACAGCTGCTTTCATCATATGTGCCGTAGTCAACGTATTCAACTCCGATTTCGTCAAAATGCTTCATAAGCTCGCGCTTAAGCTTCAAGGCTGCGTGGTCGGATGCGATAGCAATAGGTTTTTTCATATTTTACCCTCCAATTTGAGCCTTTCCTCTCTCTCCCTCTCTGCCTGTGGCTTACGAAGGTAATTTACTCTTATATCCGAGTCGGAAACGCTCTCTTCCTTTTTGATTTTACCGTAGGCTACCTTTCCTACGGAATAGCCGCTGGCATAACGCAGGGGCTCGGGGGTGTACCCCATATTTTTTATATCCGCTTTTTCGGCAAGCTCGTAACCGTCGCCGACAAAATAGATCCTTTCATTATAGCCCTCAAGAATAGGTATAAGATCACTGAGCATCATACACCTGTCCTCCATAAGGCGGACGCCGTTTTTGAAAATGCCCGTATATACCTGTCCTCTGCGAGCATTCATAACGGGACAAACTATACCGTCAAAGCCGCAAAGATTCTCTGCAAGGGCTTCAATGGTGCTTATTTCAACGCAAGGCTTATTCTTACCGAAGGCAAGACCCTTGACCGTCGCAACGCCTATACGCACACCCGTAAAGGAGCCGGGGCCGTAGGATACGGCGTAAGCATCGATGTCCTCGGGCTTAACGTCTGCGGAGCTTAATGCGTCCCGTATCATAGGCAAAAGAGTTTCACTATGGGTGTTTTCCGTGTTTACGGTATAAAGCGCCACAAGATTTTCATCCTCCAGTATAGCCACGGTGGACGTGTTCATACAGGAGTCAATTGCAAGTATTTTCATATTATGGTAATCCTTCTTTTGTTCACATCGTCGGGAAGTCTTTCGATGGTAACCCTTCTTGCGTTTTCGGGTATTGCCCAAGGAATATTTTCACTCCACTCGCAAACGGAAATACCCTTCTTCACGTAATCGTAGAAGCCTATGGAATAAAGATCGTCGTCATCCTCTATTCTGTAAACGTCAAAGTGGAAAAGCTTATATTCTCCTCCGCGATACTCGTTTACCACGGTATAGGTGGGGCTTTTAACCGACGCAGACGGGGCTAACACCTTGGCAAGCCCGCGTACAAAGGCGGTTTTGCCCACTCCAAGGTCGCCGAACATAGCTACAAAATCGCCTTTTTTAAGCTCGTTAGCAAGCTCCTCCGCTATTTTTTCGGTTTCCTCCGTGGAATTTGATATATATTCAGTCATATTAGAAAAGTCCGGTAATCTTGCCGTTTTCATCAACGTCGATCTTCATAGCCGCGGGAACCTTGGGAAGACCGGGCATTGTCATAATAGCGCCTGTAAGGGCTACGATAAAGCCTGCGCCTGCGGAAAGCTTAACCTCCCTTACGGTAAGCGTAAAGCCTGTAGGTCTGCCAAGCTTGGTCTGGTCGTCGGAAAGTGAGTACTGTGTTTTAGCCATACATACGGGGAACTTGGAGTATTCGGGGGAAAGCGCCTCGAATTCCTTTATCGCCTTTGCAGCCTGAGCGTCAAACTGAACGTCCTTAGCTCCGTAGATTTCCTTAGCGATTGTCACTATCTTATCCTTGATAGAAAGGTCATCATCGTAAAGCACGTGGAAATTGCTTCCCTTTTCACAAGCCTTAACTACCTTGTTTGCAAGGTCGATACCGCCCTCGCCGCCCTTAGCGAACACCTCGGAAAGAGCAAACTCTGCGCCCTTGGCGATACAGATATCCTCAACTGCCTTAAGCTCAGCATCCGTAAGTCGGATCGTA
>JAZQLK010000009.1:0-3650 GCA_045542635.1 Eubacteriales bacterium | reverse complement strand
AGGGCGCAGAATATACCTTCTCCACAAACTACGCCTGCGAGGAGCATAATATAAGCTTTGGAGAAATCGAGCCCCGCTCTTTCTCCTTCAATAATCCCTTCGGTGCTTGCGAGCATTGTCTTGGTATCGGAGAAATGAGAAATATTTCCCCCGAAAAGGTAATTCCCGATAAGGATCTTGCCTTGAATCAAGGCGCAATTGCGGTAAATGGCTTTAAATCCATAGATGAGGAAAGCTGGCACGGCCCCTTAATAACCGCCGTAGGCGAGAAAATGGGCTTTACAATGGATACTCCCATAAAGGATTATACGGAAGAGCAGCTTCACGCCCTTTTGTACGGTACGGGAGATACGGAATATACCGTAAATAGATATTTCGCCAAGCAAAAAAGAGTTCAGACGGTAAAGTTCGAGGGTATTATCGGCATAATAAAGTCAAGAATGCAAATGATGGGTGAGGAATATTACGAGCAATTTATTGAGGAAACACCCTGTCCCGTATGTCACGGACAAAGGCTTAATAAATTCTCCCTTTCCGTAACCGTTGGAGGTAAGAATATAGACGAATTCTGCCGTATGTCCGTAACCAACGCGTTGGACTTTATAAACGGTCTTGAATTCACCCCCTCGGAGGAGCAGATAGCGAAGGAAATTCTTAAGGAGATCCGCGCCCGTCTCGGCTTTATGAAGAGCGTGGGACTTGAATATCTTACCCTTGCAAGAAGAGCGTCCACCCTGTCGGGAGGAGAAGCCCAGAGAATCCGTCTTGCAACCCAGATCGGCTCATCCCTTGTAGGCGTGCTTTATATTCTTGATGAGCCAAGTATAGGACTTCACCAAAGAGATAATGGCAAGCTTATAAAAACCCTTTGCAATCTTCGTGACGTGGGCAACAGCGTTATCGTTGTTGAGCATGATGAGGAAACAATGCTTTCATCCGATTATATCGTGGATATAGGTCCGGGCGCGGGAGTTCACGGCGGAGAGGTGGTAGCCGCAGGCACACCCAAGGAGATAATGACAAACGAAAAATCCATAACGGGCGCATACCTTTCGGGCAGAAAGAAAATTGAAATACCCAAAACGAGAAGACAGGGTAACGGCAGCTTCGTTAAGATTGTCGGCGCTAAGGAAAACAACTTAAAGAATATAAACGTGGATATTCCTCTTGGCTGCTTCGTAGCGGTAACGGGAGTGTCCGGGTCGGGAAAATCCTCACTCGTTAATAAAATTTTGTTACAAGCCCTTGCAAAAAAGCTTAACAGAGCAGTTACCTATCCGGGCAAATGCGACAGAATAGAGGGCTATGAGGCGCTTGATAAGGTCATTGCCATAGACCAGTCCCCCATAGGACGTACTCCAAGGTCAAATCCGGCCACGTATACGGGTCTTTTCAACGAAATCCGTGATCTGTTCGCAAAAACTCCCGATGCAAAGATGCGCTCCTACGGTCCCGGCAGATTCTCCTTTAACGTAAAGGGCGGAAGATGCGAGGCGTGCGAGGGCGACGGCGTTAAAAAGATAGAAATGCATTTCTTGCCCGACGTGTACGTAAAATGTGATGTATGTAAGGGCAAGCGCTATAACAGAGATACCCTGGAGGTTAAATTCAAGGGCAAGAACATATCCGATGTCCTTGATATGACGGCGGAGGAGGGAGCTGTATTCTTCAGCGATATCCCTTCAATTTCAAGAAAGCTTCAGACAATTTGCGACGTAGGACTTGGCTATATCAAGATAGGACAGTCATCAACCACCTTGTCGGGAGGCGAAGCCCAGAGAGTCAAGCTTGCGACGGAGCTTTCCAAGCGCTCAACGGGAAGAACTATGTATATCCTCGACGAGCCCACAACGGGCTTGCACTCCGAGGATGTAAATAAGCTTCTCTCCGTCCTTCAGCGTCTTGTGGACGCAGGCAACAGCGTCCTTGTTATAGAGCATAATTTAGACGTTATCAAAACGGCTGACTATATTATCGACCTCGGTCCCGAGGGCGGCGATAACGGTGGCACCGTGGTTGCCACAGGCACTCCCGAGGAGGTAGCACAGCACCCCACCTCTTACACGGGAATGTACGTAAAAAAAGCGCTTAACAATTATAGATAACAAATAAGACGGCGAGATTTCGCCGTCTTTTGTCTTTATTTAAGAGCAATATTTGCCGTAGTATTAGGAACGATGTTAACGTACGCAACTCCGTCCTTGGATTCATACTCCTCAGTTACGCCGTTTTGGGTAACGGATACCCCGTTATCAGCCTTTATTTCAAGGGTGATGGGATATGTAAATATAGCCTTATCAAGGTCGTTTTTGAGGATTATCTCCGACTCTGTGGCTGAAATTTCATTTATTACAAGCTGGGATTCCTGATATTCCTTAATGTATTTTACCGCCTCGTTGAAGGAGGGAACCCAGATTATACCGTCCTTTGCAAGAGAAGCAAGGTAATCGCACTGAAGAATAAATGAGGAAACGGACTGAGCGTGGAAGGTATCCTGCTCCTTTTCGCTTATCCAATGGTTGATCTGTACGCCCCATACGTTTTTCTCGATAAGAGTGTCGATATATTCCTTGTAGTACGCAAGATCCTTATACTTGATGTTTGGCACGAAGGCGTGAGCGTATATAAGGTCTACGGTGTCAACGTCGTTATAAGGAGGCTCCTCGCAATTGCTTCTGTTACCGTAGTAGCATTCGTTAAGCACCTCACAGCCGTCGGTTGTATTGGAGCCGCCGGGAGTTACGAAGGAAATAACCTCCATACCCTCATATATTTTTTCGAGAGCAGCCTTGGAATCGTGAGCATCCTTTCTTCTTCTCTCGATATCTATTCCCGCATTGTATGCGAAGGCGTGATCCATAGAGTGGGACGCAAGATCGAACCAACCGTCGGAGAATGCTTGCTTCCAGAAGGAAATAAGGTCGTTGTTTAAAAAGTTAACGGTCTGCGCGCTGGTTGCAATAAGCTTAACACCGTATTTTTCGTAATTATCCTTGAATATTTCAATAACCTTCTCGGAGGAGGGCTTGTAGCAGCCGTCGTCAAACACGAATGAGAAGGACGCCTTTGCGCCGTTTTTGAATTTACATTTTTTAATTTCCATAGAAAAATACCTCTCTTTCCTAAGGTAATTTTACCACCAACACAGTAAAAAGTCAATTATATATCTTAATTAATTAAAAATAACTGTTGACAAACCGTAAAAAAAGTAGTATTATTCTACATTGGAAAAAGGGAAGGAGGGTAATATGAAATATTTAGTAAGATTTATAAGGGCTAAGGCAGTTTTCTTAATAGCCACCCTTTTAGCCGTAATTACGTCCGTTATAGTCCCGCCCGACAAGGAGTATTCCGGGTACGTTGATTTCAAGACCCTCGCCTGTCTTTTAGCCACCCTCTGCGTTGTATGCGCTCTCAAAAACATCAAGTTCTTTACCATCCTTGCAAGAAAAATCATACACTCCACCCCTAATTTCCGTGTTTGCGTGCTTGCCCTTATATATATAACCTTTATAGGCTCCCTGTTTATCGCAAACGATATGGCGCTTATAACCTTTCTCCCTCTCGGCTGGTATGTGCTTCACGATACGGGTAATGAAAAATATACCCCGTGGCTCTTCGTTTTACAGAATATAGCGGCAAACCTGGGA
>JAZQLK010000008.1:0-5604 GCA_045542635.1 Eubacteriales bacterium | reverse complement strand
GTGGCTTGTAAGAGAATATCTCCTCCTTTCCTCCATCGGTATTGAAAAGGCGGCTATGTATATGTCCCGTGACTGCGGTCCCGAGGAAACCGCCGTTGGTAAGTATGGCTCCAGCGGACTTGTTCGCTTCCCCATTGAAATCAACCCCGGTAACGTTATCCAGGGTAACAAGAAGGATTCATTCTACTACATCTACACACTCAAGGAAAATCTCGGCGATACCGTATTTGACAGCGAGCTTGAATCTGATAACGAAAACGTAAGAATATTCAAGTACGTAACAAAGGATGGCAAGGCTAAATACGCGCTCTGGTGCGTAACCTCCGACGGAACCAAGGTTCCCGGTATGAAGTTCAGAATTCCTGAGGGCGAATACAAGCTTGTTGAGCTTGTTTACGAGAGCGTTCTCGGTAAGCGCACAGACCTTGAATACAAAAACGGATACGTGGTTGTAAACGTATCGGAAAACCCGATCTTCGTGGTTGAAAAATAAAAAGGATTTAAGGCTTCGGTCTTTTGACCGAAGCCTTTTCTAAAAGGAGCTTATTATGACAACTAAAAAAATCAGAGTAACCCCCGATATGATAATCAACGATATGGGTCTTGAATGCCCCGCGAACTTCTTCTGCGAGTTCGATACTGTCGGCGACCCCTTGAACGGTGTTTACGGCGAAGCGCCGAAGGTTCATCCGAGAAACGACGGATGGTGGATAGGTAAAACCAATCTTTCCTTTACCGTTGAGCTTGACGCTGTTTACAAAATCACAAATATCTTCTTCTACAACAATTCCGGCGCCCATCCCGCAAGAGTGAGAATGGGTACTCCCTTCACCTGGGAATTTGACAAGGAATTTGTTCCCGAAATGCAGAAATGGTGCGGATTTGACGCAAATTTCGATACACGTTATGTAAATTTTGAGTTCAACAACAACGATGCTCCAAGCGAGATCATACTTTACGGATATAAGGTTTCCGAGCTTGACGAGGTAATTCCCGAAAGAACCAAGCATCCAAGAATCAAGCTTGACAAGTTCGTCGGTATGAACGGCTTCATCAACGATGCTGACGATATTTCAAGAGCCTGCTCCTACATAAGAGAGTACCACTCCTGGGCATGGTCCTGCATTCCCAACGGCTACGATACCGCTCTTGCTCCCAATCCCAGCACTAATCTCCGATGGGATTTCGACGACTTTTACAAAAGACGCCATAGCTTTGGAATCGACGTTTGTCCTACTCTTACCATAAGCAGAGATTCCAACCCCAAGGACGTATCCGTAGGCGATACTACAGATCCTGCAACATATATCGCATATGCATCCTACCTGTTCCAGTACGTGGCAAGATACGGACGAAACAAGGATATCGACCCCGCCCTTATAAAGGTTGCAGAGGGACAGGAAAAGAAAATCGGTCTTGGATACATTACGTACGTTGAGCCTCTTAACGAGCCTAACGGCACCTGGCTCGGCAGAGATCTGTATTATTCACCATTCGAGCTTGCGGCATTCCTCAGCATATGCTACGACGGACACGAGGGTAAGTTCAAAAACGTAGGCGTTAAGCAGGCTGACCCCAGCTGTAAGATGTCTATGTCCGGTCTTGCAGGAATCAACTTTAACTACATAAGAGCTATGGCATTCTGGGCAAAGTACAACAGAAAGGACGGGAAGCTTCCCTTCGATGCCATAAATATGCATCACTATTGCGGTAAGGCTATTAATAAATCCGGTATTACTAAAAACGTTGACGTCAACATTGACGACCGCGGTAATACTCAGGAAAAGGTTTACGTTGGTGTTTCCGCAGAGGAAGGCGATATCGTAGGAATGCTCAGCCAGATCGGTGAGTGGCGTGACAGATATGCTCCGCACCTTGAATATTGGCTTACGGAATTCGGTTGGGACACTAACCAGGATTACAAAACATCAACCTCATCCCACGCTTACGGCGAATATACAGGCAGACAGGTACAGGCTATGTGGCTCGTGCGTGAATATCTGCTTCTTTCCTCAGCTGATATAGACAGAGCGGCAATGTATATGTCCCGCGACTGCGGTCCCGAGGAAACCACCGTTGGAAAATACGCCACAAGCGGTCTTGTACGCTTTCCCATTGAGCATGGCCCCCACGACGTAATTCAGGGTAACAAGAAGGATTCCTTCTATTACGTATATACCTTAAAGCATCTTTTAAGCGACACCTATTTCGATTGCGAGCTTGAATCCAATAACGAATGTGTAAGAATATTCAAGTACGTAACCGACGAAGGTAAGGCAAAATACGCGCTCTGGTGCGTAACCTCCGACGGAACGAAGGTTCCCGGTATGAAGTTCAGAATTCCCGAGGGCGAATACAAGCTCGTACAGTTTATAAACGAGTCCGTATTCGGCAAGCGCTCCGACCTTGAATACAAGGACGGCTACGTACCCGTAAACGTATCCGAAAACCCTATATTCGTAGTTGAGAAATAACATAAAAGCGACCTGATAGTCAGGTCGCTTTTTTTATAAAAAAGAAGGCTTCGTTTGAAGCCGTCTTATGTTTTTAATTATTCTGCGGGTGCAGGATTGAGAGCATTAACAAGAGCTGTTTCGCCAACCATTACGTATATGGGGTTTTCGGAAACAGTTACTGTTACAACCTTGTCGGTAGCTGTGAGATCTGTCTTAACACCGTTGATCTCGCCGAATGCGTTCTGTACGAGAACAGCCTTGTCAGCG
Source organism: Eubacteriales bacterium (assembly GCA_045542635.1). GTDB lineage: Bacteria > Bacillota > Clostridia > Oscillospirales > CAG-272 > RGIG2000. The sequence goes on along the minus strand of JAZQLK010000008.1, from coordinate 2,881 downwards.
TCGATGTAAAGCTTGAAGTTCTCTACCTTTGTGCTATCGGATGTGGGGCACCACAATGCGTAGCCGTAGTTACCGTTCTTATCAGCAAACTGATAGATCCATACGTCGGGTCTGCCGGAGTCGATCTCCTGTACGAAGGTGTAATCGTAAAGAGTGTTTCTCAAGGTGTACATATAGTAGTAGGAATCCTTGGGGTTACCCTTATAGTCGAATACGCCACAGGTACCGTACTGGGAGTTGGAGGTCGTATCCTCTGTGCCTCCGTCCTCACACATATACATTGTAGCCTTGTCAACGCCTGCTGCGGACATAATAAGGTAAGCACGTGTAAGCCACATAGCCTGAACCTGTCTTGCTGTATATTCGCCGTATGCGTGGCAAGCTGTCTTTGTTGTATAGCTCTTAGCGGTATCCCAACCGAACTCTGTAAGCCATACTTCCTTTTCGGGATAGTACTTATCACGAAGCTCGATAAGCTGGGAAAGGTCGCCTATCAAATCAAATTCCTCGGGAGAAACGCCCATAAGAATCTGCTGACCGTTAATTGTAAATTCCTTACAGAAGTAGGAGTGAACGTTGAATGCATCCATAGCAACCTGACGGTCTGCTCTGTTAGCCTTCATCCAGTATACCATAGAGGAAACGTATCTTGAGCCAACGCCTGCAAGACCTGCCATTGCAACCTTCATTGTGGGGTCTGCATTCTTTGCGCCGAAGTGGTCGGTTTCACCGAATACGTCCTTCATTGTGTTACAGTGTCCGTCATAGCTCGCGGAGGTAAGCGCCGCAAGCTGATAAGGAGTGAAGCCGTCCTGGGATTCGCCGTTAGGCTCGTTACCAAACTCAAGCCACTCGATAAGATCCATACCCATACCTGCCTCGGTAACGGGTCTTCTCAAATGCTTCTTCATAACCTCAAGAAGCTCGGGAGACTTTGTTCTGCCGTAGCGCGCTGCGAATATGAACATATTATCAGCGTACATTTCATAAACGGCGGGATCGTATTTTTCCTGCTCGGTAGCAGCTCTTCTTACAACCTTGCCCTCAGAGTCAAGGGAGAATACAGAGCCTACCTCTAAGCTTATCCACTGGATACAGGGAACTACGTTAATGCCTGCGTTCTTATAAGTGGAATACTTAATATCGAAGTTACCCATAGAGCTGTTAAAGCCTGTTGCAGTGTAGGGATAAAGCTCAACCATATAGGACCAACCCATATTGTGATATTCACGAAGAACTGTAGCGCAGGATACCTGGTCTACTCTCGTATTACCGCCGCCGTCAGCTACGAAGCCGCAAATACCCATAAGCTCGCCCATTGTGGGAAGCTTGTGAGCCTGCTCCGCGGGAGCGTGGTCGGAGTCACCGCACTGGTAACCGTAAATCATCATTTCAACAGGAGCGCTTCCGTCATCGAAGCAGATCTGTACGTACTGAGCCTCAGCGTTTACAGGGAACTTATACCACGTCTTCTTTGTGAAGTTTTCCTTCTCAAAGTACATAACGTCATCCCATTCCTCATCGTCTGCCTGGAAGTCAACGGCTTCCTTGGAAACTCTGATCTTGATATCGCACTTGGGAACTATATCTATGTAGAAATGAACGTCTGTAATGTAGCAGAGATATTCAAGCTGAACGATGGGAGAAAGCAATCTGGGCTTGCCGCCGTTGTTGTTGGCGTCGTCGCTCTCGGAATAGAGCTTGTTCAAGGGCTGTACGGGACGGAGAAGCTGACCGGGAGCCTTAGCCTCATCCTGCTCGTCAAAAAGACCTGCAAAGTTTCTGAAGGAGTCGCCGTGGTGAACAACGTTAGCGTTAACTATTACGTTGTAGTTAATGGGCAGCATCATATTTCCGCCTACTCTTGCAGTAACGATATCACCGAAAACGTCATCGCCCTCAACGGGGTCAACGAAGGGCTTAACCGCTACGTAGTAAGCCTTGTCAAGAGATATCGAGAAATTCTTAACTGTAAGAGTCTTACCAACGCCTTCGCCAACAACTGTAAAATCAGCCTTGGTTGCGGAATTGAAATTATCCTCCGTAATGGGCTCCTCACTGTATCTTACGTCAAAGCTACAGTTGGGATATGCCGCGTTGAATTTGAACACAACACCGGTGCCCTCAGCTGCGCTTCCGATAACACGGAGATATTCAGCCGATACGGGTATTGTAGGATCGTATTTCTGTACCACAGGTGTGGGATCTGTAGTTGTAGTATCGTCATCACCGTTGCATGAGCAAGACGTAAGTGAAAGTGCCACTACAACAAGAATGGCTGCGATAATCGCAAGGATTACATTCTTTTTCATAATTTTTCCTCCAATTTTGGACCTTTTAGGTTTATACCATACATATATAATACATTTTTTTTAGTCTCTTGTCAATATCTTTTATGCATTTTAAACAATTTTATATAACAAAGATATGGTTTTAATATGGTTTTTGCCAAACGAAACGGTGATTTACTCACCGTTTTCGCCATTTGGAGAGAAATTTTCACCGTTGCTACCTTCGGCACCGATATCGGAGGTGGGAGGAGTCGGCTCGGGTTCGATTATCGGCAACGGAGGATTATAGAGGGAGTCGAAGCAATCCACTCTGAACCTGGTATCGTATCTGACTCCGTCAATATGAATAAATCTGTTTGTCGCATAATTGTATTGTGAAAGTGGCTTATCAAGGGCATCGTTTGTGTTGGCGGTGACGAAAATTTCCCCATCCTCGATCTTACTTATAAGCAGGGTATGATAAAAATCTCCTGTTTCATCAGCAAGCTGTACCACATCCCCAACCTCGGCAAGGCTTACGTCGATCTCCCGTCCATAGGGGCCTACATCCTTATTAGTTACCATAAAGTTGTAGAAAAATTCCACCCCTG
>JAZQLK010000007.1:0-2903 GCA_045542635.1 Eubacteriales bacterium | reverse complement strand
TAAAATAAAAGGTCTGACACATTAAGGCACAACCATAAACCACAAATAATTTAAAACAATAGTTAATCTATAACTGCTTGAAAAGATAAGGTTGAAAAGCTATGCTTTTCTTCATTGTGTGGTTTATTATTGCCGTTTTCGCTCTCCACGTACGTCAGTACGCGTTCGCGTGAAAACGACAATTTCTGCTCCCCAAGGGTTCCCGTTAAAATCTGCCAAGATTTTTGGGAATGGGTCTTATCTGCCTAGCCCACCCATAAAAAAGGGGCACTCATTAAAAAGTAAAAATCAGAAATCCGCTTGGATTTCTGATTTTTTGTTATATTTTGCTTAAACTCACTTGATTTTTAAGGCTTTTTAATGAGACAGCCCCTTGAATTATTATTTTTGTACAATAGCATATTTTTGTGCAAAATCGTTGAAATCCTTTTGGAAATCGTCGTCGTTTGCATTTTTAACAGCATTAAGATATTCGTGCGTGCCGAAGCTATTGTGTGCCGTTTCGATAATTGCAACGGCAATATTAGAGCAGTGGTCTGAAATTCTTTCGTAGTTGTTAAGAAGATCTGAAAGCACAAATCCAAGCTCAATTGTGCAAGCACCCTTTTGAAGTCTTGCTATGTGGTTTGCCTTAGTTGTTGCAATAAGCTTGTCTATAACCTGCTCAAGAGGCTCAACTCTTTTTGCAACGGCTAAATCGTTATCGATAAACGCCGCCGATGTAATTTGAAGAATTTCCTTGATAGCACTCGTGATAACCGCAATTTCTTCCTTTGCCTCATCGGAGAAAATGATATTTTTAGTCTTTAATTCCTCTGAAACGTCACTTATATTAAGTGCGTGGTCGCTAAGACGCTCGAAGTTTCCTATTGTATGAAGAAGCTTTGAGTTAAGGTTACTGTCTGCGCGTGAAAGTGAGTGAGCTGCAATTTGAACAAGGTAAGTACCAACGTGGTCCTCGTACTTATCGATAAGATCTTCCTTGTCGATAATTTCTTGCGCTACCTTCTTGTCGTAATTGTATAGTGAATCTATTGCAAGATTAAGTGTATCCCTTGAAAGCACGCACATTTCGTCAGTTAGGTTGCCGCATTCGCTAAGAGCAATTGCAGGTGACTGTGAAATAAGAATCGGGTCGATATAAGCAACCTTTTCCTTTTCTTCCTTATCCTTAACAAGCAAGTAAGCGATTTTTTCAAACAGCTTAGAGCAGGGAAGCAAGATAAACGTCGTTACAACGTTGAATAGTGTGTGGAAAATAGCTATAGTCCATACAGTAACGCCCTTTGAATACCAAAGCTCGTCGAGCGGTGTAAGACAAGTGATAAGGAATGGGACGAAGCAGAGTGCAACGGCAAAAAGCTTGATAACAAGGTGAGCTATAGCAACACGCTTCGCGTTTCTGTTTGCGCCCAGACTTGAAATAACCGCTGTTACACAAGTACCGATATTAAATCCGAGAATAATAGGAATTGCAACCTTAAAAGGAATATCGGTGCCGGAAAGAGAAGCAGCTCCTACAAGAACCTGCAAAACGCCGACAGATGCGGATGATGACTGAATTATAGTTGTGAAAAGAGTAGCAAGGATAAGACCAATCCATACGCCAATCCAGGGAGTTTGGAAAAAGTCGATAACGTTAAGAAGAAGTCCGTTGTATTTTTCATCCTCTAAGAAATCAACAGCCATTGACATAAGCTCCATACCCTGCATAAGAATAGCAAATCCAAGGCAAAGAGTACCGATATCCTTGTTTATTCTTTTTTTCTTGCCGAAGAACATTATAAGAACAATGCCGACTGCGGCAATTATAGGAGCAAAGAAGGAAGGCTTTAGAAGCTTTAATGCTTCAATCCAACGTTCGTCAATGTTGAATTTGCTTGCGTCGAGATAAGGCAAGCCTGTAATCCAAGGCGTAATGGTCGTGCCAATGTTAGTACCCATAAGCATACCGATTGTTTGCGGCAGGGTCATAATGCCAGAGCCAACAAGACCGACAATCATAACGGTTGTGGCTGATGATGACTGAATAACCGCGGTAACACCTGCGCCGAGCGCCATACCCTTGAATTTGTTGGAGGATGCTTTTTTGAGAATAACCTCAAGCTTACCGCCTGCCATTTTTTCAAGTCCGTTTGTCATCATGCTCATTCCGTAAAGGAACATAGCAAGACCGCCGAGCATTGTGGCGATTCTAATTAAAATTTCAACAAAACTCATATTGATTTCCTTTCCGAGTTGGATAATTTCCAAATTACTCCGATTATATTATACCACGAAAATAAGGAAAAGCAAGAAAAAAATCGTTTACTGTAAAAACTTTGTAAAAAATTAACAAAACCACCCTGCCATAAAAAGCAGAGTGGTGAAATGTTAATAAAAATCAATTAAGCACTAACGAATTTAATCAAAATAGTGTGAGGGACAGCCTTGCCGACTAATCGCAAAAATTTATAAAGCAATCTCGGGGTATATACCGCCTTGCCACGCTTTGCAGCCTTGAAGCCGTTTTTTGCAACCTTTTCGGCGTTGCAATAGGGCATTTTGTTAATTAAGGTCTTTTTGTCCCCGTCAACGCCTGCAACCGCAAAGAATTCCGTTGCCATAGGACCGGGGCAAACAGCCGTTACGTTTATTTCCCTTTTTCTTAATTCGTGCCTGAGTGCACGGCTAAAGCTCATAACGTAAGACTTAGTTGCAGAGTATGCTGCCATATTTGGTATAGGCGAGAAAGCAACTATTGAGGCGGTGTTGATAATTTTTGAGCCCTCACTCATAAAGTCAAGCGCATAATAGGTTATCTTTGTAAGCGCCTTTACGTTAAGATCGATCATATTGGTTTGCTTGTCTATGCTAATTTCGTCAACTCTACCGTAAGCACCGAAGCCGGCGTTATTGATGAG
>JAZQLK010000006.1:0-4493 GCA_045542635.1 Eubacteriales bacterium | reverse complement strand
TATAATTATAAAGCCCATATCCGATACCTCCAGCCTTTCGCTTGTGGCTCCCCTCGGATACGAGGAAAATCTGTCGGAATATAGCTTTCTTGTCTGATTCCATACACATACAGGAGGATTTTCTGCGTTAACTCCATTATTAAGGCAAAGCTCCCGCGCTTTTTCCGATACATCAGAAATAATATAATCCTCCATAAGATACACCTTGTCAGCGACAGACAAATATTCTCCGCTGCCTCCTATAACAAGGATTGTAGACACACCAATGGACTTGTAAAGCTCCCTTGCTCTATCTGTAAAGGGCGTTATAGGCTCCTTTGAAATAAGCTCCTTCATCATTTTATCCCTTATCATAAAGTTTGTGGCGCTTCTGTCCTCGTCGATAAGCAAAAGCGTAGCTCCCGTATCTATGGCCTCCATAATATTTGCCGCCTGGGACGTGGAGCCCGATGCGTGGTTTGTGGAAAAATCCGTAGTGCTTCCGCTTGGCAACCACTTTATAAAGGGCGAAATATTAAGATGGCTTACGCTTCTCCCATCCTCTGCGGAAACGGTTACCGCATTTTCATCCGTTATACAAAGCTCCCGTCCATCCCCGAGGACGTGGTTGTAAATGCCTGCGGAGATAGCGTCAAGAAGGGTTGATTTTCCCGAATAGCCTCCTCCCGTTATTACCGTAACGCCCTTTTTGATACCCATACCCACAATACCGCATATTTCGATTTCGTCCTCCCTTGTGGATTTGAAGGGTATGGCGTTTTCCAAGGGAAGATGGGTTCCCTTTTTTCTGGGAAGCACGCTTCCGTTAGCTATAAAGGCGCAATAGTCGCTGTTTTTTAAATACGCTCTTATTTTTTGCTGACACTCCGAAAGCTCAATCGCTTCGTTAAGTCCGTAAAAATCAAACTCTGACACAAATCTGTCGACAGCCTGCGGAAGGTCCTTGCACAGCATTGTCATCGCTTTTTTAAGTCTTTTCTTCGGTAACTGGACCTGCATCCTTATACAAAGACACATTTTTGGCGGTCTTGCCGCGTTATCGGTAAGCAAATAAACCGTTGAGCCTCCTCCGTTTTCATAATCCTTCTGAGGACACATTGCAAAATAGGCGGTATTCCCCTTTATAATTTCTCCCTTGGGCTCGTGAATATAATACTTGCCGTTTTCATTATCGGGACGGCTTCTGTTGTAAAGCTCTCTGTTAAGCTCATCAATATATTTTTTAAATCTTCTTAAGCAAAAGTCGGCGCAAGTGTCTGAAATTTCGGAAATTCCTATTTTTTCACAAGGGATCTGCCACGTCACGGTAGGCTTATCCTTGGACAGCTTATCGGTTTCCTCCACCTTAAAGGACGACTCGTTATCCTCGTGCCAATACGTGGTGTCGTATACTGTTTCGGGATCGGGAGCGTGACCGTTCCACGACGTTGACGGAGCTACGCACAAAACCTTTCCCTCGTACATTTCCTTGTACGTCGACGTGCTTTCCTCCATTTCACGCAGGTATCTTTTCAATCTTATCACCGCATCACATCTCCTTTTATCGTCAAGTATATAATCCGCGGGAATTATTACTGTGACCGTCGGCTTATCCTGGGCTAATTTATGAGTTGCGGTTATTTTAAAGCCTATTTCTCCGCGGTAGTAAGTAGGGTCCGATTCCCGAACAGGCGGCGCCCATTCTCTTTCCGGGTCAATTACTATCATTGAGCCCTCATACATTTCGCTATAGGTTGCGGTGTTTAAATCCATATTTAAAAATTTATTTTTAAGTCTTTTCATAAAAGCATCACTCCTTTGATAAATATAAGCTTAATTCTTCCTTTCATAATTTCAAACCTCCTTTAAAGATTTTCCGTTATGAGCCTACACTCTAAGATGCTTCCACGAAAAACAAAAGCGCCCAATCGGGCGCTCATTCACAAAATCATAGCATAAAAAATCACACCCGAATCGGATGTGACAAAACAAATTCAAGCCGTCAAGCCATACAAGGCGCGGCGATAGCTATAACATCCGATAAATATAAGCTTGTCATAACATCGCCTCCTTTGGCATTTATTTCGCATTTCTGCGTTTTTAGTTTATCACACTTTAATCAGTTTGTCAATAGAAAAAAGGGCTAAATTCAAATAGCCCTTTTATCCCAATACGAAGACCCTGCCCTCAAGAACGGTTCTTGACTGCTGAGTTTCGCTTTTACAGTAATATGCTGCCTTCGTGGCAAACATAAGATAATCTACGTTTGAAAGATCGTATTCGTATCTGTACTTGAATTTCGGTCCCGAGCCTCCGAAGAATACAACGTCCGATGAATTTATACTTCTTTCAAGAAAGTAGTATACCTTTCTGCTTTCGTATGTAGCGGCTCCCGCATAGGTGTACCTTGACGTATTTCCCTCTACGTAATATGCGACAAGCCTTTTTGTAGACCTCGGTAAAAGCTCCGTAGGTCCAAAATGAATTTTTACGTCCTCAAATTCCATATTACGTGAGATTTCGACAAGCTTTACACCCTTTTCCAAAAGGATTTCCTCCACCGAAAGGTAAAGCTCGAATTCGTCCTCATTCAAGGGAGTTGGAATTGCCACGCTGCGGATATATACGGTATTCGTAAGGACGTTAACAGCATCTGCAATTCTCGTATTATAATCCGTTATTACGTAAAGCTCTATTTCCATATATCCCATATCCGTAGCCGAATCATAAGCCTGCCCGACAGAGCCTTGGGATATAGGTATAGAATCAATTATACAAAGCTTGCCGTTTGATTCGATATAGGTTCTGTCGCCTCTACCGTCACCGTAGGTCCTGATATAATCGTTTGCTTCTCTTTCGATACTTACGGATATTCCCTCATAGGAAATCAGCGACACTCCCACAAGGAAAACGCAGAATCCTATCAAAATGCTTCTCCGCTTCAGAACCGCCACAAGCACAACTGACAAAAACAGTATTATAACACCCCATCCGTCAAGCTTTGAATTAAGGGGTATTACAATGCCTCCGAGAGATGCGAAAAATCCCGAAAGATCAAGTATTATTCCCGTAAGGCTCTCGCAAACAAATATGATCCCTCTGCCCACAAAGCCAAGACCTCCGAAAAATAAAAGAAAAGGCGAAGCAAATAAAAGAAGAGTAAAAAGAGGAATAAATATCAGATTTGATAGAGGCGCAACCAAAGATAAAAATCCAAAATTGGTAAATACGATGGGTAAGGTCATAAGGCTTACCGTAACCGTAGTCACAAGGCTTGACAGAATTTTACGAAGAAGGCCGTGAGCTCTGTTCTTTCTCATTATAAATCCGCTTATGGCGCATCCCAGCATTGCAAAAAATGAGAGTAAGAGGCTTACCGACATTATGGAATATGGCGAAAATATGCAGATCAAGGAAACTGACAAGAATATTTCCGTAATAAAGTCAGACCTTTTCTTAAAGAAAAAGGAGGTATACAGTATTGTAAGCATAACACCGGAGCGTATCGCCGAATCGGAAAAGCCCGTCATACATACAAAAAATACGATAAAGCCTATTGTAAGAAAATATCTTTTGCGTATCCCTATGCCAACGGAATTAAAAACTCCGCTTACCATAGATACTATGATGGAAAGATGTATTCCGCTTAAAGCAAGGATATGACTTATTCCGAGACGGGCAAAATCACGCCTGTCGCTATCTTCAAGCAGGCTTTTATTTCCCAGGAAAAGAGCGGAGATTATGGACGAGGTATCCCCGTTTACAAATTCACTTATTCTCTCCGTATATTTTTCGTTAAGACCGTTAAAGAAAATACGCGCGGATGTGTGTCCCTCCGAGATCACCGAGGGAGAGGATAAATATCCCTTTAAATATATTCCGTCGCTTGAATATATATCCTTTTCGCTTGTAGCACTCCCCGCCCTTCTTATAAGTTGAACGTTAAGCTCGCCCTTAATTAGCTGCCCCCTCTCAAGCTTATCTCCGTTTGTTATTACAAATATCCTTTGACCGATCTCATCGCATTTTGCAAGATATCCGTTCTGATATGAGCTTTCATATTCGACAGTCTCTATAAGAAGCTCGTAGGTGCCCTCGGTATTCGCATATTTATCAGCAACGCTTCTGTCATAGCTGAATACAAAGACGGATAAGAGGGCGCAAGCCATAAAAGCCACGGCTACCGGCATAAGATAGGGTGTTATTCTACGGATAAAAGCGCTCCTGACTGCAAAAATAAAAACTAAAATAAGCGCAAGAAGAACAACCCCTATCACAAAAATTGCAAAAGCGGCTTTCAAGCTTCCGTTATACATTATGGAAAGCAGCGCGAGAAATACAGCGCACCCCAAGGCTAAAGGTCTGTTTCTGAAAATGCTCATATCAAAACTCAACGAAAAAGAGTGAAGCCTGCGCTCCACTCTTTTTCTACACTAATAATTAAATTAGATTTCAGCGAAATACTTGATTGTACGAACCATCTGGCTTGTGTAGGAGTTCTCGTTGTCGTACCA
>JAZQLK010000005.1:0-2671 GCA_045542635.1 Eubacteriales bacterium | reverse complement strand
CATCTGCTCATCTCTCGTAAAGGCGGCAATGTTCGGCTCTGACGCAAACTGGGGCAGAATCCTTTGCGCCATAGGATATAGCGGAGCAGAGGTTGACGTAAACCTTGTTGACGTTTCCTTTAAGTCCGCAAAGGGCGAAATCCAGGTTTGCAAAAACGGAGCAGGCGTTGATTTCTCCGAGGAGATAGCAAAGGAAATCCTTCTTGAAAAGGAAATCGGTATAGTGGTTAAGCTGGGTGACGGCGACGGACACAGCGTTGCCTGGGGCTGTGACCTTACTTATGAATACGTTAAGATTAACGGAGACTACAGAACTTAATTGCTCTGCAATTAAGTTCTGAATGCAGAATGCAGAATGCAGAATTATGAAGCCTTCACCTTGAGGGGAAGGTGGCAACGAAGTTGACGAATGAGGTGTTTAAAATGGGACTTGAAATAAGTAACGCGCATCGCGCCGAAATACTTACGCAGGCGCTTCCGTATATACAGAAATACTACGGAAAAATTATAGTTATTAAATACGGCGGCAACGCAATGATTAACGACAAGCTCAAGGAGCAGGTTATGGAGGATATCGTTCTTTTGCACCTTGTTGGCGTTGAGGTTGTTCTCGTTCACGGCGGCGGCCCCGAAATTACGGAAACTCTTAAGAGAATGGGTAAGGACTCCATATTCCTGAACGGACTCCGCGTTACGGATAAGGAAACCGCCGATGTTGTACAGATGGTTCTTGCCGGTAAGATTAACAAGAGCCTTGTAAATCTTCTCCAGATAAAGGGCGGCGCCGCAATCGGTCTTTCAGGTCTTGACGGACATATGATAAAGGCTGAAATGAAGAATAAGGAGCTTGGCTACGTGGGAGAGATCACCGACGTTGATATAAAGCCCATTATCGATCTTATAAACAACGATTACATACCCGTTGTATCCACCATCGGATGTGACGAGGAGGGTAACGTTTACAATATTAACGCAGACACGGCGGCGGCTTATATAGCAGGAAAGATGAAGGCTGAACGTCTTATTACAATGACGGATATTGAGGGAATTTTAAGGGATAGAAACGATCCTAAATCCTTGATTCAGTGCATTGATATAAACGAAGCCAAGGAGCTTTTTGACACGGGCGTAATCTCGGGCGGAATGATACCCAAGGTTCAATGCTGTATAGACGCTATTGAAAAGGGCGTTAAGAAGGTTACAATTCTTGACGGACGCGTTCCCCACGCACTTCTTATTGAAACCCTTACAGACGAGGGCGCGGGAACAATGGTTATAAAGGATAAGAGCGATGAAGAATAATATAAAATCCTTTGATAAGGAATACGTAGCCTCCACCTACGGCAGATTCGATCTTGAGATCGTGTCGGGTAAGGGCTCATACGTATACGACGAAAAGGGTAAGGAATATATAGATATGGCAACGGGTATCGCCGTTAACACCTTCGGTCTTTGCGATAAGGAATGGGTCGATGCGGTAAATGCTCAGCTTACAAAATTTCAGCACGTATCCAATTTATATTACTCCGAGCCCTGCGTACGCTTGGCGGAGCTTCTTGCGAAGAGGACAGGCTGTAAAAAGACCTTCTTCTCAAATTCGGGCGCAGAGGCAAACGAATGCGCCATCAAGACCGCAAGAAAGTGGGCTCTTGAAAATAAGGGCGAGGGATATTACAATATCATCACCTTGAAAAACAGCTTCCACGGAAGAACCGTAACTACCCTTGCGGCAACGGGACAGGACGTTTTCCACACCACCTTTAATCCCTTTACCGAGGGCTTCCTCTACGCCGAGGCTAATAAGCTTGATACGGTAGAGGCTCTTATAAAGGAGCATAAGTGCGGCGCCGTTATGATGGAGCTTGTACAGGGTGAGGGCGGCGTTTTAGCCCTTGACAGAGATTTTGTTTGCGGAGTTTTCGAGCTTTGCAAGGAAAACAATATGCTTGTTATAATTGACGAGGTGCAGACGGGTAACGGCAGAACCGGTAGCCTTTACGCATTCCAGCAGTACGGCGTATGCCCTGATATTGTAACCACTGCCAAGGGCCTTGGCGGCGGATTACCCATTGGCGCTACAATGTTCTTTGATAAGACGAAGGATACTCTTACCGCAGGTACCCACGGCTCTACCTTCGGCGGCAATCCCGTATCCTGCGCAGGCGCGGTCAATATTATCGAAAGAATTGATGAAGCCTTGCTTAACGGAGTTAAGGAAAGAAGCGAGTACATTATAAATGAGCTTACGGGAGCTTGCGGTATTAAGAGTGTAAGCGGTCTTGGACTTATGCTGGGTATTGAAACCGAGCGCGATGCCGGTGAGATAATTAAGGAATGTATGGAAAGAGGCGTTCTTCCAATCAAGGCAAAGAACAAGGTAAGGCTTCTTCCCGCCCTCAATATTCCTATGGATGCCCTTAAGCGCGCTATCGACGTTATAAAAGCGGTGGCAAAAGGAGAATAATATGAAATTCAAATATAACAAAGAGAATATAGGCTTCTTAAAGGGCAGAGATTTCCTTAAGCTTCTTGACTATACTCCCGCGGAGATGGAGCAGCTTATAGACCTTGCCGCAGAGCTTAAATATAAGAAAAAGAACGGTATTGCCCATGATTATTTCAAGGGTAAGAATATCGCTCTCATATTTGAAAAGACAAGCACCCGTACCCG
>JAZQLK010000004.1:0-1521 GCA_045542635.1 Eubacteriales bacterium | reverse complement strand
GGATAAAAATCCTGTACCTGCTCGGGGTTGCAGCCCTGACCCTTTAAATAGAGGGAAAGCTCCACAGCATCGTTTAAGGTGCTACCCGGATGGGAGGACATAAGATAGGGCACCAAATACTGCTCAAGTCCGTATTGCTTTGTTAAAGCAAAATACTTCTCGCGGAACTTATCGTAGACCTTGACGTCGGGCTTGCCCATATATTTGAGAACTCCCGAGGAGCAGTGCTCAGGCGCCACCTTAAGCTGACCGCTTACGTGGTCGCGGACAAGCTTGCGGAAGAACGCATCGCTTTTGTCGGCAAGCATATAGTCAAAGCGGATTCCCGAGCGGATAAATACCTTTTTAACCTTGGGGAGCGCCTCGACCTGTTTTAAAAGCTCTATATATTCGCTGTGGTCGGCGATAAGATTGGGACAGGGTGTGGGCACTAAGCATTTTCTGTTACTGCATACGCCCTTTTCAAGCTGAAGCTTGCAGGCGGGATGACGGAAATTTGCAGTAGGTCCGCCGATATCGTGGATATATCCCTTAAAATCGCTCATTTCCGTTATGAGCTTGGCTTCCTCCACCACGCTTTCGATGCTGCGGGAGCGTACGCTTCTTCCCTGGTGGAAGGCAAGGGCGCAGAAATTACATCCGCCAAAGCATCCTCTGTTGTGAGTTATGGAGAATTTTACCTCCGCAATTGCAGGCACTCCCCCCTCTTTTTCGTACACAGGGTGGTACGTTCTCATATATGGAAGAGCGTAGACCCTGTCAAGCTCCTCCCTTTCAAGGGGGTATGCAGGAGGGTTCTGTACAAGCTTTTTGTTGTCGTAGTATTCCACTATTGCCTTGCCGTTTACGGCATCCTGGTTCTTGTACTGAACGCCGAAGGCTCTTGCGTATTCATAGGGGTTTTCCTTGATCTCGTTGAAGTCAAATTCTGCGGCAACGGGATAGTTCACCTCGTCCTCACGGGAGCAAAGATAGACACATCCCCGCTCGTTTCTGATTTTTTTAACGGGGACTCCTCTGTCAAGAAGCTTGGCAAGAGTGAGGATTATGCTCTCTCCCATTCCGTAGGTCAGAATATCGGCGCGGGAGTCCACTAAAACGCTTCGCCTTATTTTATTGTCCCAATAATCGTAGTGGGCAAATCGGCGAAGGGATGCTTCAAGACCGCCTATTATGACGGGAATATCGCCATACGCCTCGCGAATTCTGTTACAATATACTATTACCGCGCGGTCTGGACGGTTACCCATTTTTCCTCCGGGGGAGTAGTAATCATAGGAGCGTTTTTTCTTTGAAGCGGTGTAATGCGCCACCATGGAGTCAATGTTACCTGCGCTTACAAGAAAGCCGAGCCTCGGTCTGCCAAACCGCTTGAAATCCGCGCAGGACTTGTAGTCGGGCTGTGAAAGCATAGCCACGGTAAAGCCCGCATCCTCCAATACTCTTGATATAATAGCCGCGCCAAAGGAGGGATGGTCAACGTAGGCATCGCCTGACACGTAGACAAAATCCACCTGTCCC
>JAZQLK010000003.1:0-13318 GCA_045542635.1 Eubacteriales bacterium | reverse complement strand
TAATTCCCTTTTCCGCAATACCGATAAGTCCGCAGGGGGCTTTAACTCCGGGGAACACGTTTTGAACAACGGCGCCTCCCTCATCAACCACAAGTCCTACCTTAATATTATTTTCCTTAAAGTAATTTACGATATTGAGAGCGCCCTTACCGTTAATTTCCTCGCCGCCGGAGAAGGCAAAATACATATCCTCCTTGGGGGTAAAGCCCTTTTCAATAAGATGCTCCGCCGCGGAAAGCACGCCGTTGAAGGTCGCCTTGGTATCAAGAGTGCCGCGTCCCCATAAAATCCCATCCTCGATAATTCCCGCAAAGGGAGGCTTGTCCCACTTTTCCTCATCCGCGGGGACAACGTCGTAATGCGCCATCATAACGGAGGCCTCGTTATGGCTTTCGCCCTCCCACTTAAAGAGCAATGCTCTGTCGGGTAAGCGCTTAAGCTCACATTTTTCAAAAACCTTGGGATAAAGGGTGGGGAGAGTGTCTATCAACCCCTGAAATTCCTTATCGTCCTCAAGGGATGAATTTCTGTAGGATACGGTCTTAAATCTTACAAGAGTCTGCAGATTGTTAATCGCTCTTTCCCTGTCTATTTCAATTTCGGTATTATCCGCCTCTATCTCCTTTTTGGGCTTAAAGGCAAGAGTTCTGCCGATAACCACCGCAAAAAACAAGGCTATAACTCCTATGGCGATATATAAAGCTATCATATTTTTTTCTCCTTTTTTAACGCTTACCGTCTTATTTTTTAAAAAAAGACTTGAATTTGCTCTTCTTTTATTCTATTATATTATTACAGAATAAAAAATTCAAGACATTATAAACAATTCGGAGGGTAAATTTATGGATATTAGCAAAAGACACCTTACTTTGCTTTGCGATTTCTATGAGCTTACAATGGCAAACGGTTACTTAAATTCAGGACTTAAGGATCAGATTGCCTATTTTGACGTATTTTTCAGAAAGGTTCCCGACGGGGGCGGATACGCAATCGCGGCGGGACTTGAACAGATTATCGAGTACGTAAAATCCGTTCACTTCAGCGATGAGGATATCGAATGTCTACGCAGAAAGAATATTTTTGATGAAAAATTCCTTTCATATCTTAAGGATTTCAAGTTCACAGGCGACATCTGGGCTGTGCCCGAGGGAACCGTCGTGTTCCCCCACGAGCCTATTATGACGGTACGCGCTCCCGCTCCCGAGGCTCAGTTTATCGAAACCTTTGTGCTTCTTATATTCAACCATCAGTGCTTAATGGCGACTAAGGCTTCCCGTATCGTAAGAGCCGCAAACGGCAGAGCCGTTTCCGAATTCGGCTCACGCAGAGCCCACGGTCCCGATGCGGCAATTTACGGCGCAAGAGCCGCATATATCGGCGGCTGCAGCTCCACCGCCTGCACCATTGCGGAGCAGATGTTCGGAATTCCCGCAGGCGGAACTATGGCTCACGCCTGGGTACAGATGTTTGATTCCGAATACGAGGCGTTTAAGACCTACTGTCAGCTTTACCCCAACAACGCTACCCTCTTAATAGATACCTACAGCGTTCTCGAAAGCGGTCTTCCCAACGCTATTAAGGTATTTAAGGAAATGCTCACTCCCGAGCAGATCAAGAAGGCAGCTATCCGTCTTGACTCCGGTGATATTACCTACCTTTCCAAAAAATGCCGTAAGCGTCTTGACGAGGCGGGTCTTTGCGACGTTAAGATCCTTGTTTCCAACTCTCTTGACGAGTACATTATCCGCGATATCATAATGCAGGGAGCCCAGGTCGACGCATTCGGCGTTGGCGAAAGACTTATTACATCAAAGAGCGAGCCCGTATTCGGATGCGTATACAAGCTCTGCGCTATTGAGGATAAGGACGGCAACATCACCCCAAAGATCAAGATAAGCGAAAATGCCGCAAAGATCACCAACCCCGACTTCAAGGAGCTTTACCGCTTCTATTCCAAGGATACGGGTAAGGCGGAAGCCGACCTTATGACCCTCCACGGCGAGGTCATTGACGAAAACGAGGATTACGAGCTTTTCGATCCCAACCATATCTGGAAGCGCAAGACTATGACGAATTACACCCTTAAAAAGCTTCTCGTTCCCATTTTCGTAAACGGCGAATGCGTATACGAGAGCCCCAGCGTTTCCGAGATTCGCGAATACTGCAAGAGTGAGATCGCTTCTATGTGGGATGAGGTTCTCCGCTTCGAAAATCCCCATAACTACTACGTTGACCTTTCCCAGGATTTGTGGGATGAGAAGACTATGCTTCTTAGAGGCAGAGGTAAAATTATCAAAAAATAACGCCTTTCGAATACACGAATTTAGCCGAGATCCGTTCGGTTCAACCGCATAAAAACGCCACAGGGCGAGGAAAACTCCTCGCCCTGTGTTTTATTATGGGATCTTTAATCAGATAATTCCCTTCTTATACATAATTCTTGCAACGATAAGAGTAAATACCACTCCTACGGGAACCATAATTCCCACTGTGCCGGAATTGAGGGCGGGAATCGTGATAAAGAGAGCAAGCATAAGAATTACGGGGGCTATTGCAAGCTTTACGTTCTTGGAAATGAATACCACGCCAAGACCGCCGAAGAGGGCGGGAAGCATCTGCGCGAAGGCAGGCTCCAAAACGGGGGATTCAAGAATGGGTGACAAGGGAATAATAAGAATTACGCCGAGAATTACAATAAGAGTGGTTACA
The DNA here is from genome assembly GCA_045542635.1 of Eubacteriales bacterium. Lineage (GTDB taxonomy): Bacteria > Bacillota > Clostridia > Oscillospirales > CAG-272 > RGIG2000. The sequence goes on along the minus strand of JAZQLK010000003.1, from coordinate 10,609 downwards.
ATGCTTGATACTGCTATTGAAACCGTGGAAATGATCTCTCCCTCCTCGGAATTCGCTTTAACACCCGCCGTTTCCATAGCGTCAATAGCGCAAGGAAGCTTAAGGTTGGAAATATTACCCGTTACAAAGGAGAGGTAAGCGCCGCCTGCGCCAAGCATGGGAACGTAGGTAATAACCTCCACAATACCTACAGCCCAATACATAGGAGCAACCGCCAAGGCGCCCTTGGCAAGAGCGCCCCAATCGGGAACTACGCTGAACACAAGGGAAAGCACTACGGGGAAAAGGAAGAGCGCCGCAAGCAAGGAGAAGCACCAGATTCTGCCGTCACGGTGAACGGAATCAACATAGGATCTTTCGTTTTTGTTATCCATTTTCGTTATCTCCTTTCTTAACCCAACCAGGCGGTTACGGGTATTGCAATAGCCATACCGCAGATCAAGCTTATGGGAAGAGCATAATCGTTCATCCATTTCTGCTTAAGCTTTATTGCGAAGAGTCCGCAAAGAGCCATAATAACGCCTGAGAATGCGAATACCACAACGGGGATAAGACCGCTCGTGTCTCCCTTAAACACGTTTGTAACGTCGCAGAATACGAATCCGAGGAAGGCGGATATCATACCGATGAACATTGCGTTACTGAAAATATCCCGCCATTTCTTGTCGGATTTTTCGATTTTTTCCATACCGTTCTGAATTTTTTTGCCAAATATGGGAGCAAAGATAAGTCCTGCGGCAATACCGAAGGTCATTACCCATACAACGGTTACGTATACCTGCGGGTTGGAAATCGCCTCGGTGAAATTAAGACCGAAGGCTTCAAGGGCTCTTTCCGCCGCGATCATTTCATAGGAAAGAGAGCCTATAACGGAAAGACGGAGCCAGGGCAAGGGAATGCCAAGGCTGTGGGAAAGGGCAATAACGCCCACTACTATTGAAATTGCGGGAGCTACCGTAAAGATAGCGGACTTTATCATTGTTCTTTTAAGCACGTCCCTATCCATACCTATAGCCTTGGCTCTTTTAAGAGCCTTCAAAAGAAAATACACCGACTGACCTATAACGGCGGCAATAATCAAGCCTACCATTATAAAAATTATCGGATGATTTACACTGAATTCCATAATTTTATCTACACCTCCGCGGACTTTTTCTTAAAAAGTATATTTATCTTTCAGTAAGATTATCTTCAAGGGTTGAGAACTTCGTAAACTTACCGAGCCAGCCCATATGAACCGTATCCATCTCGCCGTGACGGTTTTTAGCAACGATAACGTCCACAAGGTTCGCCTTTTCGGGATCATCGCCGTAATAGTCACGGGAAAGGAAAAGTACCATATCCGCATCCTGCTCGATAGAGCCCGACTCACGAAGGTCGGAAAGCATGGGCTTCTTATGCTCCTTCTCCGTCGCTCTCGAAAGCTGAGCGCAAACTATAACGGGAACGTTAAGCTCCTTCGCCATAATCTTAAGAGCGCGGGAGATTTCTGAAACCTCGTTTACACGGTTGCCGTCCTTACGCTTGTCCCCTTGCATAAGCTGGAGATAGTCGATTACCACAAGACCGAGATTTTTAACACGGCGAAGCTTCGCCTTCATAGCGGTTACCGTGGAGTTGGGGTTAGCGTCAATTAAAATATCCGCTTCCGCAAGCTCCGCCGCCGTATTGGCAAGGGCTGCCCATTCGTCTGCGTCAAGGCTTCCCACTCTTAATTTCTTTGAATCTATAAGAGCCTCGGATGCCATAATTCTCTGTACCAGCTGCTCCGCTCCCATTTCGAGCTGGAATACGGCAACCGCCTTCTTAGTTCTCTTGGCAATGCTGGTGGCTATATTAAGAACGAAGGCGGTTTTACCCACGCCGGGACGGGCTCCAACGATAACCAGGTCACTCTTTCCAAAGCCCACAACAACTCTGTCAAGATCGGGAAATCCGCTCTTAAGTCCCAAAACGTCCTCGCCCGCGCCTTCCTTTTTAAGGGTTTCAAGCCTTTGGTAAACGCTTAAAATTACGTCCTTTATATGTACGAAATCGGATTTGTCGTTATTTCCCGCGATTTCGTAAATTCTCTGCTCTGCGTAGTCAACTATATGGGATACGTTTTCTCCCTCCGTATACGCCTTTTCCTGAATGTCCTCCGCCGCAGAAATAAGTCTGCGAAGAACACTTTTATCGTGAACTATTCTTGCATAGTCCCTGGCGTTTGCGCTGCCGGGAACTATATCGCCGATAATTCTTATATACGAGCGCGCCGCCGCCTCATCCTTATAAACGCCCTTGTTTACAAGCTCGTTAATAAGAGTAACAAGATCTATTGGTCTGTTGCTCATATTAAAATCGTGCATTACGCCAAAGATCTCCGCATGCTCCTCAATATAGAAATCGGAGGCGCTTATTATCTGCGCAACGTCACCGAACTTTTTGGGGTCGATAATAATGGAGCCGAGAACGGACTGCTCCGCCTCTACGGAAAAGGGAACCTTTTTCTGTAAAGCGTCCATATTACTTCTCCGTTACCTTTACGTTAAGCTTTCCGCTGATGTCGGCGTAAAGCTTGATCTCAATCTTGTAGGTGCCGAATGCCTTGATGGGAGCGTCAAGAAGAATCTTACGCTTGTCAACCTCGATTGCGAACTGAGCCTTAAGAGCCTCTGCAATATCCTTTGAGGTAACCGCTCCGTAGAATCTGCCGTCGGTGCCTGCCTCCGCAGTTACCTTGACCGTGGTTTCGGAGAGCTTCCTTGCAAGAGCTCTTGCGTTCTCTTTTTCAACCTCTTCTCTGTGCTTGGCGGATGATTGCTTGCTCTTTATATCGTTTATAACCTTGGCATCTGCGGGAACCGCCAATTTCTTGGGGAAAAGGAAATTTCTTGCGTAGCCGTCGGAAACCTCAACAATCTGGTCCTTCTTTCCCTGTGCCTTTACATCCTGTAATAATACTACCTTCATTTTATCTGTCCTCCGGATCTAAATATTTATCTATGGCTTCCTTAAGCATAAGAAGCACCTGCTGCATTCCGCTTCTTACAACCGCGCCTGCAGCATCGTAACGGCCTCCGCCGTGTAATGATTCAAGTATGAGCTGAACGTTTACCGTTCCGTTGGAGCGCGCCGAAATATGAACGCTGTCCCCGATCTGTACAAGGGCAAAGGATGCCATAACCTCCTCAACCATAAGAAGGTTGTCCGCTACTCTTGACGCCAGAATCTTATCCGTGGTGTCGACTCCGCTTTCGTTTGCCGCAATCGCCATACAGTGACGGTATATTTCTATCTTCTGACCGAAGAGGGATTCCTGCTTGTATTCGTTGATATTAGCCTTGAAAAGATCCTGAATAGCTTCGTAGGACGCTCCGTTGTCGCGCAGATACATCGCCGCCGCAAAGGTCTTTGTACCCGTACCCTTGGTAAAGTTTCTCGTGTCAAGGGTAATACCCGCAAGAAGCATATTGGCTTCTATAGGAGCAAGGAGAGATTCCTGAAGGGTGAAGTCAAGCATTTCGGAAACAAGCTCGCTGGCGCTGGATGCCGACGGCTCTATAAGCTCGAAAATAGGCTTCTTTGCAAATTCCGTTGTCTTTCTGTGATGGTCTACAACCGCGATGTTGTATACGTTATCGTAAATATCCGTAGACTCAAACATAAGAGCGTTATTAACGTCAACAAGGATAAGGAGGGTGTCGGAGGATACCAGGTCAAGTCCCGACGCCGCATCAACGAACATACCCTTGTAAAGCTTGTTGTCGCCTATGAGCTTAAGACATTTTTTAATGTTTATATTTTTAAAATCGGTTACTATATTTACCTTCACTCCGCAATACATAGCAAGACGCGCCATACCGATGGATGCGCCGAAGGCATCGTAGTCGGGGAACTTGTGCGCCATAATGATAACGTTTGACGCAGAGGCGATATGGGCAAGGATCTCCGTGGACGCAACTCTTGTAAACACCTTTGTACGCTTCTGGAGGGAGTTTGTAAGACCGCCGTAGTACTCGATCTTATCGTTGTACTTTACAACCGCCTGGTCACCGCCTCGCTGGAGGGCAAGATCAAGGGCGGAGTGAGCAGCTCTTTCTCTGTCCGCAAGGTCGCCCTTGACCTTGCCGACGCCTATGGATACGGTAATGGGTACGTTACCCATACCGACACGTATCTCTCTTACCTTGTCAAGAATTTCAAACTTATCCCTTACAAAGATCTCAAGGTCCTTGCTCTTGAAAAGGAAAAGATACTTATCTCTGTCATATTCCTTAAGGATACCGCCAACGCTTTCCGCCCACTCACGGAGAATCTCCTCGACACGTGTGGCGCTTTCACGGTAGCGCTCCTGTTCAAACTGCATAAGCTCCTCAAGGTTATCAATGATGATATAGGCAACCGCGTTGTCCTCATCCTTGATAAATTTCTTAAGCTCCACAGTTTCCGTAACGTCACGGAACTTCAGGAAATAAAATACGCTTCCGTTGCTTCTTATCTTCGTTGTTTCGATAAGATAATTTTTGCCGTTCATAACCGTTTCCGCAGGAAAGCTTCTCTCTGCATCCTCGGAGCCTTCGTTAAGCTCCATAACGTTATCAAGCCTTACGCCGAGAAGGGATGAATACTCCGTTGCCTCAAGAGCGTAACGGTTATACCATATTATTTTATTTCTCTCATCGCAGATAAGAGCGGGCTCTCTGGCGTTATTTATGGAGTCGTACATAACCGTACCAAGCATAGGACCTGAAATTTTTCCCATTTCGCTCTTTTTTCTTATGCGGTCAAAAAGGACAAGAAGTCCGGCGCAGGCGCACATTACAAGAGCCGCGCAGACAACGGAAAATGCAACCGCATTATCCGGATATTTCCAGGTAAGAAAGGAGGAAAGGGCAAAGCCTCCCGCCGCGCAAAGTCCGCAGGAGCCATACTTGTATACGTTGAAGCGAAGCTTCTTCATATTCTGATGCTTGTTATACATTAAGGAATTGCCTCCTTTAAAGATTTTAAATAACATTTATATAATTATAACAGAAATTTTAATAAAAAGCAACATAAAGTTGATAAAATGCGGTTTTTAGTATGGATTTGCCATTTTCCCCTACCCTGTGGTTAGAACGCTGAGCCTTCAGCTATGATTGCTTCGCAAGGTATGAGTGCTGCGCAAAAAAGGATTTGTCTCGCACTCAGTCAATTTTCCTCCAAATTGTCTTGCAAGGGGGATGAAAATGTGCTATACTTTAATATAATGGGAGGTATGGCGATTTGCGCCTTGCCCAAAAATCCTTTGATTTGGAGGAAAATATGTATAAAATTCACGTTGTGGTATGCCGAGGAGAGGAGCTTTCCTTCCTTGATTACAAAAAGGAGCTTCTTTTCTTCTCCAATTTGTACGAGCATACCTTCAGAAAATTTGAGGATGCCGCATTCAATCTCGGTCTTGACTGCAAGGTGTTCCACGCCGCCGCCTTTGAGCTTCCCGACGTATCCCAGGACATTGATGCAGACGTTGACGATATTATAATTTTCGCCACTCCCCTCGCCTTTTTGGCTCCTACAAGGGAAATTGAGAAGGCTCTTTCCCACGTTATAAGCTCCGAGCTTGGCTATGCAACCGTGGGCTCTATGAGAGGACTTTACGCCACTATCGGCAGCGGAAAGATGCTGACGGACAACCTGACTCTTAACTCCCCCTACGATTTTATTCAGAGCATAGGTCAGTGCGGAGCAAAATGCGAGCAAAAGGGATTCTGCGAAAACGAGGTTTCCCAATGCGACAGCTACGATATGTATCTTGACAAAGTAGAAAAATACCGCGAGGAATATTTTATAAACCTTCGCAAAAGAGGAATTAAGATAGAAAACCCCGACTCTGTGGTTGTTTCACCCAATACTGTTATCGGTAAGGATACCGTAATTCTCCCAAACTCCCAAATTTGCGCAGGCTCCAAGGTGGGAACAAGATGCGTAATAGGTCCGTCTGCCGTAATTTCCGATTCCTCCGTGGGAAGCGTATGCTCCGTAAACGCATCTCAAATCTTTTCCTCCACCGTCGAGGACGAATCCACCGTGGGTCCCTTCTCTTATATTGAAGCCTCCCACACCTTCCACAAGGTAAAGGTTGGCGCATACACGGAGATAAGAAGGTCCGATATCGGCGCGTTCTCCGAAATCAACGCCCATTGTCTTATCGCTCACTGTAAAACAGGTCCCAGAGTTACCATAGGAAGCCACGTTTCCTGCGCTAATTTCGACGGACGTAAGGATAACGCTGTCAGAATTTCCGACGACGCATTTATTGGCGCAGGCACTATTCTTGTTGCCCCCGTCAGCATAGGTCAGGGCGCGTTTACCGCTGCAGGCTCAACAATCACCGACAATATTCCCGCAGGCGCTCTCGGTATTGCAAGAGAATATCAGTCCAACCACGACGGCTGGGCAAGGAGAAAGAGCAAGAACTGACAGTCTTTAGGTTAAATACTTGCTCCGTAATTGTAAAATGCCGTGATTTTTAATACCGTTATGCAAATTTTGTGACACAACAAGCTTTTGAAAGGTTATTTATGGCTAATATTTTTGATTTATTTAAAAAGATAGAAAAGAAGGAGGAGCCCCTGTCCCCCATTACCCATATCGTATGCGGTCTTGGAAATCCGGGAGATAAGAACGTATGCACAAGGCACAATGCGGGCTTTGTGGCTATGGATTATCTTTGCCGCGAGATTGGCGCCTCCTGTAATAAGGTAAAATTCAAAGCCCTTTGTGGGGAAGCCACGATAAACGGCGTCCGCGTCCTTCTTATGAAGCCCCAGACCTATATGAACGCTTCGGGTGAGGCTGTTGCCGAGGCGGCGGAATTTTATAAAATCCCCACCAAGAATATTATAGTAATCTCCGACGATGTCGCCCAGGATATAGGCAGAGTCCGTATCCGTAAATCGGGCAGCGCGGGAGGTCAGAAGGGTCTTAAATCCATTATTGAGCATTTAAAGTCGGACGCTTTTCCCCGTATACGTATCGGCGTAGGACAGAAGCCCACACCCGAGTATGACCTTGCAAGCTGGGTTCTCGGCAAGATTCCCAAGGAGGATGAGCCCGCCTATTTCAACGTATGCAAGCAAGCCCACGGCATAGTTTCTATGCTTGTTAAGGGCGATTTTGACGGCGCTATGTGCAAATACAACGGCTTTAAAGCCTCCATCTCTGAGGGAGGGGGACCACGATAGTGGTGGAAGGAGTCAATCCGCCTCCATCTCTGAGGGAGGGGTAAACGCAGATAAATCAACATAATATGTTAATTTATCAAGTGCTTAACTAAAATAGGAAGCATCAAAGCCGAGTGTAAACGAAGTGTCGAGGCGAATGAGGCGACCATATTTTAGGAAGGGCAAATCCACGTAAGATGGTGGAAGGAGTCAATCTGCCTCCATCTCCGAGGGAGGGGGACCACGATAGTGGTGGAAGGAGTCAAAAACATCTCAAAAACCTACTTCTTCAAAGGAGGGGAATCGCGGTATTGATGAAAGGAGCCAATAATGTCTCTATACTATAACGGAAGCAACATTCCTTCTGCCAAGGTATTAAGAAAAAACGCTACTCCTCAAGAAAATCATTTATGGTACGATTTTTTGTCTACCTACGAAATTAAATTTCAAAGGCAAAAATGTATCGATAATTTCATTGCGGATTTCTATTGCCACAAGGCAAAGCTAATTATCGAAATCGACGGCTCTCAACATTATACTAAGGAAGGTTTATCCTATGATGAATTTCGCACCGAAAAACTCAAAGGATACAATTTGACCGTCATTAGATTTACAAACCAGCAAATTGACGGTAAGTTTCAAGGAGTTTGCTCTTTTATTGATGCAACAGTAAAGAATCTGTTAAAAGCTCACACTCCTCCACCTGCTCCGCAGGAGCCCCCTCTATGAGGGAGCCTTAGCTATGTGCAAATACAACGGCTTTAACGGCAAAGAATAATCATCCAATATATTTAAAGGAGAAAAAAATATGAAAAACTGTATCTGGATCAGCCCAAAGGATTCGGGAGTTTCCCACAACAGGCTTTATTATTTCAAAAAGTCCTTCAATCTTGATAAAATAGCCGAGGGAGTGGTTGAAATTTCAGCTCAATCCCGTTATAAGCTTTACATAAACGGCAATTTCTGCGCCTTCGGTCCCTGTAAGGGCACACGTGAGCAGGTATATTTTGACACAGTAAACGTAACAAAATATCTCAAAGAGGGAGAAAACCATATCTTCATTGAGGTAATTCAGCTTTACGGCAGAGATTCCGACGGCGGAATCACCCCCGCAGACGGCGTGCTTCGTACAGGTATCTGCGCTCTCTGCTTCGAGCTTACCTGCGGAGATACCGTAGTAAAGGCGGATGAATCCTGGCTTTGCGGCGAGGACAAGGGACTTACAATGAAATCGGGCATCCACGCAGGCTCCGCAACCTTTTTAGAGGAGTACAGAAAATGTGACGTAGTCTACGAAAATGCCATCAAGCGCTGCGACGTACACAATAACGAAAACGACCACTTCTGGTGGGGCGGCACGTCAAATCTTTTCCTCTCCAAGCGTCCCATACCTATGCTTGATATGAAGGAAATTCCCATTTCCTATGACGTCGAATATTACGACGCAACCTATCTCACCTTCGGCTTCCCCTTCTTCACGCTTAAGGGTAAGGGTAAGGTAAGAATCGAATACTTTGAGTGCTTCGGCAAGCTCTATCCCGAAAACACCAAGGCGGACCGTTGCGACCGTTCTCTCGGCTACGAGGATTTCTTTGCCGACGAGATAACGGTTGACGGCGAGATGACTTATTCTCCCTTCTGGTTCAGATGCTTCCGCTTCGTTAATATAAAAACGGAGGGGGACGTATCCGTTTCCTTTGATAAATTCCTTGAGGTCAACTATCCTATGCCTGTGCGTAAGGATTATGATTTCGGCAGAAGCGACGATAACAAGCTTTGGGAAATCAGCGTACGCACCCTTCAGAGATGTATGCACGAAACCTACGAGGACTGCCCCTACTACGAGCAGCTTCAGTACTGTATGGACACCTCGACTCAAATGGTATTCAACTATCAGCTTTGCGATGACGACGCCCTTGCGAGAAAGGCTATGGACGATTTTGCGGCGGCTCAGATGGCAAACGGCTTGATGCCCTCCCGTTACCCCTGCGTTTACGACCAGCACATTCCCTCCTTCCAGTTCTATTTTATATTTATGGTATATCAGCACTACATCCGCTTCGGCGACCTTTCCCTTGTGAGAAAGCACCTTCGCGCAATTGACGGCGTGGTTGAATGGTTTACAGCTCTTATTGACGATGACGGAATGGTGGGTCAGAGCAAATATTGGAACTTCGTTGACTGGGCAAAGCCCTGGGTTTACGATCAGGCGCGCGGATGCGAGGGCGGTGTTCCCCTTGGAGTTTACGAGGGCAATATCGGTCTTTACAATCCTATGATGGCGTATTTCCTCCAGGTTGGCGCAAAGCTTAACGAGCTTTGCGGCAGACGTGACGTGGCGAGAGAATATATAAGGACGGCTAATCTTCTTATAAAGAATACGAAGAAATATTTCTACGATAAGAAAACAAGGCTCTTTGCAGACGACGTAAATCACATCTATTATTCACAGCATATGCAGACCTGGTGCGTTCTTTCCGGAGTTGTGCGCGGCGAGCAGGCGAGAGAAATTATGACCCTTTCCCAAGGCCTTGAAGCGAAAAGCACCTTTGCCTTCGCCTTCTTCTATTTCCGCGCTCTTGAATCCTGCGGTCTTTACGAGCTTACCGAGGAAATGATGGATACCTACAGAGGACTTCTTAAGCTCAATTGCACCACCGTTCCCGAAACGCCCACGGAAACAAGAAGCGAATGTCACGCCTGGGGCTCAATCGCAATTTACGAATTCAGCGCCACGATTCTCGGCGTAAGGACAGAAAACGTAGCCGAAAAATCAATTTCCGTAAAGCCTTATATCAAGGGCAGAGATTATGCCAAGGGTACGGTTTCCACAATCGCCGGTGACGTTTACGTTTACTGGAGAAAGGAAAACGGAGTATTCACAATTGAAATAAGCTCCGTAAACGACTGTGAAAAGGTGGTATACCTCCCCGACGGCTCAACCGTAACGGTTACTGACAAAAACGCAACTCTTACCTGTAATATTTAAGGAGGAAAAAATATGAAAATAGCGCTTATAGCCCACGATAAGAAAAAGAATACAATGATAAACCTTGCCATAAAGTATCAGGATGTTTTGGCAGACCACGAGCTTTATGCAACGGGTACCACAGGCACTCTCGTAATGGGAGAAACAGGACTTAAAATCACAAGAATGAAAAGCGGACCTCTCGGCGGTGACCAGCAGATAGGCTCAATGGTTGCTGAGGGCAAGCTTGACCTTATTATCTTCCTTCGCGATCCCTTGACATCCCAGCCCCACGAGCCCGACGTTTCCGCTCTTCTCCGTCTTTGCGACGTGCAGTCAATTCCCTTGGCTACAAACTACAAGAGTGCGGAAATCATACTCGACGCCTTGAAGGCGAAAATATTCTGATACGAAGCCGTATCAAGCTTTTTCCCGCATTACAAGGCTTAAGCAG
>JAZQLK010000002.1:0-6918 GCA_045542635.1 Eubacteriales bacterium | reverse complement strand
TAGGTGATTTTATAGGCTCCGTCACCTGTTTCATCCGTTATTAGAATATAGTATTTCCCATCCGACCTGTCGGACGCGATATTTCCGCTTTCGGGAACGGTCAGTCCCTCGGGAACCGTGGAAATGCTTTCTCTCCCGTTTTCCTCAAACCTTAAATATATATCCCTTTCCTTATAAAAATTGCAGTAGCTTACCTGTACAGTATAGGCACTTTCAAAGCTCAGATCGGAGGTGTCGCTTTCATAAGCCTCCACAATGGCAAAGCTTTCCGACGCGCACACGTTTTCCGCGGCACTGATATTGCTTCTGAAGGTGAATATACAAAGGAATATAACGCTCGCATCAAGAAACACAAGGAAAAGTATTAAGGTAAGAAGATAAGTTTTTTCAAAAAACCTCATTTTCATATTTCGAACCTGTATCCTATCTTGTATAAAGAAATTATTCTGTTTTTGAGCCCCAGCTTTTTTCTCAGCTGCTGAATATGGATATCAACAGTCCTCGTATCCCCTTCAAAATCCATATCCCACACAAGAGTAAGAAGCCTGTCCCTTGTAAGAGCGATGTTTCTGTTCAAAATAAGCGTATCAAGAAGATCGTATTCCTTGGGAGTAAGCTTTATCTCTGCACCGTCAAGATATACGCATCTTTTATCAAAGTCAACTAAAACGTTGTCAAAGGAAAACGTATTGTTTTCCCTCTTTACTCTCCGTAAAACCGCAGTCACCCTTGCAAGAAGCTCCTGCATTTCAAAGGGCTTTACAATATAATCGTCAGCACCCAGACCCAAGCCCTTAAGCTTATCTCCAAGCCCTGCCTTGGCAGTTACGAATATTACGGGAGTATCCTTCACGTACTTTATAAGCTCAAAGCCCGTAAATCCGGGAAGCATTACGTCAAGTATAATAAGGTCAAATCCGCCCTCGTTTATCATTCTCAGAGCCTCAAGCCCGTCGTAAGCGCTTTTACACCTGTGTCCTGTCAGTGTGAGGCTTTTTGATATAAGACTGTTTATATGAATTTCGTCCTCTACGATAAGAATATTCGCCATAGCCGTTCTCCTTATATTTTTCTAAAATATATAATAGCACAAAATTGTAATGACTTTGTAAGTTTTTTTCAAAAAGCCTTCAAAATCGGTTTTTTACCCCACTTATCACAGAAAAAAACATTTAAAAAATCAGTTTTTCAATATATTTTTTTGCTACCGTCATAAAAATATCACAAAGCTGCTGTAAAATAAAAGCGTAATATGGAGCATAATAAGCTCAGCTTCAAAATCAGACAAAAGAGGTTTTCAGTATGTCCGATTATATTTATACAAATTTTTCAGATAACGGAAATAATTTTTATCAAGGTCCGCCTCCTAAGAAAAGCAGCGGTAAAATTGCCATAATTTCCGTCATATGCGTTCTTTCAATTCTGCTTTCCGGCTTTCTCGGTGTCTTAATCGGCGTTGCCTTCGCTCCGGAGAGCGGTACGCCAAGCGTGGAAAGCGGCACTGTTTTAAGCTACCTTTACGAGGCTCCCACCATTCAGAATACGGGCAACGTATTCGATCCCGAAATATTGCAGAACGGGGGATATCTCACCGTTGCGCAGACTGCGGCGTACGCATCGCCCACCGTTGTGGAAATTACCACGGAATACGTTGTACAGTCCTACTATAATTATATCACGGGCGGCGCGGGAAGCGGCGTAATTATCGGCGAATATAAGCTTAACGGAGTAAAAAAGGGCTACTATATTGTAACTAACGCCCACGTTATACAGACAAACAGCGGCTCAATTGTAGAAAGCTCGGGAATTACCGTCACCCTGAACAGCGGTAAGGAATATCCCGTTAAAAACGTTGTGGGATACGATATTCCCGGTGATATTGCGGTTCTTATGATCGAAACCGACGATATCTTAAGCTGCGCATCCTTCGGTGACTCCGACACCCTTATTCTGGGTCAGGAGGTAGTGGCTATCGGCAACCCCTTGGGTGAGCTGGGCGGAACGGTTACAAACGGTATCATAAGCGCTCTTGACCGCGAGATCAACGTTGAAGGCAATATGATGAACCTTCTCCAAACTAACGCGGCAATAAACCCGGGTAATTCAGGCGGCGGACTCTTTAACCTCCGCGGCGAGCTTGTGGGAATTGTAAACGCCAAATCCTCAGGCACGGGTATTGAGGGACTTGGCTTTGCCATCCCGTCAAACGATGCAAAAAAGATCGTTACAGACCTTATTCAGTACGGCTACGTAAAAGGCAGACCCTTTGTGGGAATATCCCTTTATATGGATAATTACTCAAAGATCCGCGTTCACTCCTTATCGCCGAATCATAACGAGGGCGTGCTTCAGCAGCACGATATTATACTTGAAGCAAACGGCTCTCCCGTAAGGTCCTTAAACGACTTTACAAAAATCGTCCAGGAATCCTCCGTTGGCGACACAATTACGTTGAAAATCGACAGAAACGGCACGGAAATGGACGTTATTATTACAGTTTTCGAGAAGAAATCTTCATAAATCTCCTTAATCCGAAGCCAGAATGCAGCACAGAAAATTTGTGCTGCATTTTGGATATACGGATTGACATTTGACTTTAAATTATGCTATTATTTTTACGAGGTGATGACAATGTATAAAATACTTATAGTAGATGACGAAACAATGATCAGAAGTCTTATCCGCAAATATGCCGAATTTGAAGGCCATTCCGTTGCAGAGGCAGTTGACGGTATGGACGCCATATCCAAATTCAAGACCGAGAATCCGGATATAATCATTATGGATATTATGATGCCCGAGCTTGACGGCTTCTCCGCCTGCCGCGAGATCAGAAAGATCTCCGACGTGCCGATTATTATGCTTTCCGCAAGGGGCGAGGAATACGATAAAATAAACGGCTTTGAAATCGGTATAGACGACTACGTGGTCAAGCCCTTTTCACCAAAGGAGCTTATGCTCCGTATTGAAGCGGTTCTAAAGCGTGCAAAATCCCAGTCAAGCGACAATAAATTCGAGGTGGTTACGCTGGCGGGAGGCGGCATCGTGGTTGACTTCACCGCCCGTATCGTATACCGTGACGGCGAAAGGATCGAAATGTCCCCCAAGGAATACGATCTGCTCTTCTATTTGATAAAGAATAAGAACATTGCTCTTTCAAGAGATAAGCTTCTCTCCGACGTTTGGGGATTTGATTTCTTCGGCGATGACAGAACCCTTGACACACATATTAAGGTTCTCAGAAAGAGCCTTGGCGCATATAGCGACCTTATTGTCACTATCCGCGGCGTAGGCTACCGCTTCGAGGATAAGTATGAAAAATAAAAGAGAGATAAAGACTCCCAGCATCCGCTCAAGAATCTTTATGTCAATGCTTATCGTGGTTTGCGTAATGCTCCTTATTATGTGGGTTACTCAAACGTTATTCCTTGCGTCAATGTACCAGTATATCAAGGTTGACGATACGGAAAAGGTGGTTGATGAGGTAAGAGGCTGCCTTAACGACAGTAATTTCTCTCAGATCCTTGACAACGTTTCCGAGGAGCACGAAACCTGCATAACCGTTATTAACCTTTCGCAAAACGATGATATAATGTATAATAATCATTCCTTACACGATTGCGTTATTCATAAAATGACTGCGGAGGATATTATAAGGCATTGGTATATGGAGGCATTGAAGAATGACGGAACACTTACCAAAATCATTTCAAGCGACGAATTTAACGATACGTATTACAATTCCGAATCCTTTGACGAGGACGGTCGGGTATATACGGACTGTGTGATCTCCGTAAACGTGGCTCAACTTGATAACGGAGATACCTGTCTTTACGTTGTAAATACGTCCGTAACACCCGTATACGCTACAATAAGAACTCTGAGAATTCAGCTTGTATCCATTTCTCTGCTTATGATTGCCGTTACGGGACTTATATCCGTTATTCTCTCAAAGAGGATCGCATCTCCCATTTCAAATATGAGCAAGGAAGTTAAAAAGCTTGCCAAGGGCGAGCCCGTAACCTTTGATGAAACGGGCACGGAGGAAACCGTAGAGCTTGCAAGGACTCTTAACAGTATGTCAAGGGAGCTTAAAAAGGTTGATAATATGCAAAAGGAGCTTATTGCCAACATTTCCCACGATCTGCGTACCCCCCTTACTATGATATCGGGATACAGTGAGGTTATGCGTGATATTCCCGGAGAAAACACTCCCGAGAATATGCAGGTTATAATCGATGAGGCGGCAAGGCTCTCATCCCTTGTAAACGACCTTCTTGACCTGTCAAAATTTCAGACGGGCGTTCAGGTGCTTAATTGCAGAGTAATGAACCTTACCGAAACAGTTAAATCGGCAATAACGAGATTTGAGCATCTTGTATCCCACGAGGGATATAAGATAACCTTTGATCATACGGATGACGCATACATCTTTGCCGACGAAATAAGGATCCTACAGGTTATATACAATCTTGTTAATAACGCTATAAATTACACAGGAAACGATAAAGTTGTCACAGTACGCCAGATCGTAAATGACGGATACGTAAAAATACAAATTATCGACACAGGGTGCGGTATTGCAGAGGATGAGCTTCACCTTATCTGGGACCGCTACTATAAGGTTGACAAGGTCCACGCTCGCGCAAAATCAGGTACGGGAATCGGTCTTTCCATAGTAAAGAACATCTTAACGATTCACGATTGCCGCTTCGGAGTTTCAAGCGAGCTTAATAAAGGCAGCGTCTTCTGGTTTGAATTCAAGCTTGCGGATAAACCGAAAATATAAACAGCAAAAAGAGCAAAACGGAATTTCCGTTTTGCTCTTTTTGTATCGATACAGATTAGTCCTTTCGGGCTATTCTGCGCTCTGCATTCAAAAATCCGTTTCCACCAGCTTTTTGCAGGATGCGGGGGAGTAACGCCAATGATCTATATGGGATACGGTCCTTACGTCAATAAAGCATACAGGGGTCTTTAAGTCCGGAGTAAAGTCGTATGCGTCTATTATAACAAGCTTAACCTTCATTTTATCGGGAATTATGCTCTTTATGTACACGGCGCAGCATTGACCCTCGTAAACGCCCTCGCGGTATTCCGCAAGTCCCGCAAGATTGGGAGAAAGCTCTACGAAAATGCCGTAATCCTCCACGCTTCGTACAATTCCCGATACAGTCTGCCCCGGTGAAAACATTCTTGCGTTCTCCTCCCACGTACCGAAAAGCTCCTTAGTGGAAACGTAAATCCTTTTAGCCTCTCTGTCAATCTCCTTTACCACCACGTAAAGCTCCTCACGGAGTGAAAAGCGCTCTGAGGGATTTGTAATTCTCGACACGGAAACACAGTCGACAGTCATTAAGGCAATAATTCCGCAGCCAATATCCATAAACGCCCCGAAGCTTTCAAAGTGGGTGATCTTAGCAGGAATTATATCACCCTGCCGAAGGGTCGAAAGATAATTCTCCGCGCACTCTCTCTGCGCTTCCCTTCTTGAAAGAATAGCCGTCTGCTTGCCGTTCACATTACAAAGCTCCTTAACCTTGAAGCATACAGGCTTTCCAACCCTTGTTATAATGGCAATATCCTTCGCTTTTTCTCCGAAAATGCACTCATCCCGCCGTATAATGCCGTCAATACCCTCGAGGTCGATATGGAGAGTATAGGTATCGCTATCGCATAAATTAACCACTCCCTCAAGGATTTTGCCCTCACGCATAGCCCTTTCCAAGCCTTGATACGAGGATATGTATTCTCTGTTCTCCGCCGTGGTACAAAGCGCCCCCTCTGGCAGATATTTATTTTCAACCATTTATTTTCCTCCGATTATAATTCTTACAATTCATTTATATGTTATGTGGGCATACCGTCTTGTATGCTTTTCTTCTCTTTTTTAAAGGGGATTTTTTTGAAATAAGCTTTCTTATAAGGTCAAACACGCATACGCTTGATGATATAAATATTACCGATATCAGATCGTCAAGCATAAGAGGAACGGAACGGAAGGCTTCTCCTCCGAGATATATAAAGCCTATCTGAACCAAGGCTATCAGAAGCATAATCGGGATAAACACCCTGTTTTTCGATACCTTTGCAAGCACGTTTACTCTGTCGGTTCTTGAAACGAAGCAAACAAAGATGCTCATAAAGCAGAACATAGCGAAAAAGCCGCTTAAAACGTAGGACTCATCGCATCTGTTAAAGATCATACAAAGAGCATCGCTCTTCAAGAACCATATGCAAAGCGCAATAATATATAAGCCGTTTAAGAAAATTTTCTTAAGCATAGATGCGCATAAAATATTTTCCTCTCTGCTCTTGGGCTTACGCTTCATATATTCGTAAAGTGGCGGCTCGGATGCAAAGGCGAGAGCGCCTAAGGTATCCATAATTATATTTATCCACAGCATCTGAGAAACGGTTACGGGACTGTCAACGCCTATAAATGGACCGATTAAGGAAATACCCATAGCCCCCAAATTCATAGTAAGCTGAAATACTATAAAGTTCCGTATGGCTTCAAAAATGGTCCTGCCGTATAAAATAGCCTTACATACGGATTTGAAATTATTGTCTGCAATTACAATATCCGACGCCTCCTTGGCAACATCCGTTCCCGAGCCCATTGAAAAGCCCACGTCCGCAAGCTTCAAGGATGAGGCGTCGTTTATTCCGTCCCCCGTCATACCCACAACGTAGCCCTTCTCCTGGGCTATTCTTACAAGACGGCTTTTATCTGTGGGAAGCACCCTTGCCACAACGGCAAGCTTATCAAGAATTTCCCCTACCGCCTTATCGTCAAGCAGGGATAGCTCCTCTCCCGTAATTACAAGGCTTCTTTTCGAGTAAGGAGAAATTATTCCACACTCACGGGCGATGGCATCGGCAGTATCCTTATTATCTCCGGTGATCATAATAACA
>JAZQLK010000001.1:0-5278 GCA_045542635.1 Eubacteriales bacterium | reverse complement strand
AGCTTCTATAAAAGAAATTTCCGAGCTCGCAAGCTTTTTGAGTATACCGTTGTACTTATCCACGGTGGCGCAGGTTATATATATCATATAGCCAAAAACCTTTTCACTTATATTGCTATCGTGAAATACCACGGTATTTCTGAATAATATGGAGCCGTTCACCGCGTTATAGTCAAAGCTTCCGTCAACCAGACGGTTGTTTATAAAGCTTATCGCACAGGACATCTCCGCCATCGTATTCTCATTAGTCACAAAAGGAAGCTCTGAAAGAACGGTGGCAAGACCCTTATCCGGCTCAACGCAAATCCGAAGAGAAATATTAAGGTCCGCCCCACTCGCACCAGTAAATATACTAAGCCTTTCATCATCCCTGTCATAACTCCAGCCTAAATCATCAAGAGCTTCACATATCTTTTTATACGTCGCTTTTGAATACGTCATTTGCTTATCGGTTGCCATTTTACCTATCCTCCGTTTCGGTATTTCTAATTTAATTATAGTAGTTTTTTCTTCTCTTGTCAACATTTTATAATTTTTACTCTAAAATATTGATTATGGGATTTTTTTATGGTAAAATTAGGAAAAAAGCTATTAAAGGAGATAAAATATGAGAATTTTATTCCAGGGTGACTCCATTACCGACTGCGGAAGATCCTATAATGACAACAACAACCTCGGCAGAGGATATCCTCACCTTGTTGAAGCGGAGCTGGGCTACCGTGAGCCCGCGCAACACGAGTTTTTCAACAGAGGTATAAGCGGTAACCGTATCGTTGACGTTTACGCCCGTATCAAGCGCGATATTATTAACTTGAAGCCTGATCTTATGTCCATTCTTATCGGTGTAAACGACGTATGGCACGACCTTGGCGACTCACCCAACGGCGTAGATCCCGACAAGTTCTTTAAAATCTACTGTATGCTTATCGAGGAAGTGAAGGAAGCTCTTCCCGATATCAAGATTATGATTCTTGAGCCCTTCGTTTTAAAGGCTTGCGCTACGGAGGAGAACTGGGAATTTTTCAACGTTGAAACAAAGAAGAGAGCGGAAATGGCAAGACGCGTTGCAGAAAAATATTCTCTTACCTTTATTCCTCTTCAGGACGGCTTTAACTCCCTTGCTACCCTTGCCGAAAACAACTACTGGATAGGCGACGGTGTTCATCCCACGCCTAAGGGTCACGCATTTATCAAGTCGAAGTGGCTCGGCGCTTACGACTCTATTAACGGATGAAGCAGCCTGTATCAAAAACACGTAAAATATACATTGTAAGGCTTGCTTGCAGAATTGTCGTTTTTATTCTCTGCGCTCTTATATCCTTTTTTGCGCCTCATCATTTCGACGTTATTGAAAGGAAAGGCTTCTTCTCCGCTTTTTCCCCTTTACATATCCTTTGGGGAGTGTGGATAATTGACATAATTTGCCAGCTTATACCCGTTGGTAAAAAGCTTTCCCTGGGCTCTCAAAAGCTCTTTAAAAACAAGTTCAAGCCCATTACGGACAAGATAAACAAGCAGGCTCTGAAGGACTATATCGTATCCACAACGAAGTCGGCGTACAAGGTGCTTCTTCTCTGGATTGCCCTCCTTGGCGGAATTGCGGCGCTCTATTACACGGATATCATCGACAACCGCATTTTGTTCTTAATAAGCGTAGCATTTTACGTATGCGACTTAATATGCGTGCTTATATGGTGTCCCTTCCGTCTTATTATGAGAAACAGATGCTGTACCACCTGCCGCATCTTCAATTGGGACCACCTTATGATGTTTACTCCTATGATGTTTGCGTGGAGCTTCTATTCCACCTCCCTTCTTATTATGGCGTTTCTTGCCTTTGTTGTATGGGAGCTGGCGGTGCTTATATACCCCGAGCGCTTCTGGGAGCATTCAAATTCTGCTCTTAAATGCTCCGAGTGTACGGATAAGCTCTGTACACAGTATTGCAGAAAGCTAAGATAACAAAAAAACAGCCACTCCGTGGCTGTTTTTTATGTTTGTGTATTATTTAAGAGTAAATTCGGCAAAATGCTCGCAGGCGCTGCTCTTACCGATAAACACATGGAACCTACCGTTTTCCGCCTTTTTAACAAGGTCTGCGCCATAGAATGAAAGGGTGTCCTCCGTTATTTCAAAGGTAACCGTTCTTTCCTCACCCGGAAGCAGCTCTATCTTTTCGTAGCCGCGAAGCTCCTTGATGGGGCGTACAGTTGAGCCGAAGAGGTCGCGGATATACATCTGTACCGTTTCCTTACCCTTGTACTTACCTACGTTTTTTACCTTAACGGAGGCTGTAAGCTTGCCGCCTCTTTCCATTTCGCATCCGCTCAAGTTAAAGTCGGAGTATTCGAATTCCGTATAGGAAAGACCGTAGCCGAAGGGATAAAGGGGAGCGTTTGGCGCGTCAATATAGGAGGTTACGTATGCATTCTTGATATCCTCGCTTACCTTGGGTCTGCCCGTTGTGTAATAGTTGTAGTAAACGGGGCACTGTCCTACCGCGTAGGGGAAGGACATAGTAAGCTTACCGCTGGGGTTAACGTCACCGAAGATAAGGTCGGCGCAGGCGTTACCGCCCTCTGTACCCGGCTCCCACATATTCAAAATAGCGGGGGCTGTGTCATTTAATTCCTTTATGGTAAGAGGTCTGCCCGTAAAGAGGACTACCGCCGTATTGGGGTTAGCCTTCAATACCTCTCTGTAAAGCCTTAGCTGTATAGCGGGTAAGTCGATAAACGCCTTACTCTTACATTCGCCGTTATCGAACTGATGCTCGCCAAGGCAAAGGATTACCGCATCGCTGTTTTTTGCAGCCTCAATAGCCTCGCCAAATCCGCTTTCATCGGTTGCGTCAAGGGATACGGAGCAGCCCTCGGCGTAATTTACCGTACCCGTATATGCGTTTTTAATACCCTCAAGGACGGATATAGTTTCATCCGCTCTGCCGTTGCAGAACCAGTTACCGAAAATTTCACCTGTATTGGCAAGAGGACCTATAACCGCAATACTCTTCAAATCCTTTGAAAGAGGTAATACGCCCTCGTTTTTAAGAAGCACGGCGCTCTGTGTTGCGGCGTATCTTGCAAGAGCTCTGTGCTCGGGGCAAACGTGGAATTTAGCCGCCTCCTCGGGGCTTGTGCTTCTGTGTGGATTTTCGAAAAGACCCAGCTTATCCTTAAGCTCAAGTATACGGAGAACGCATTCGTCAATCTGGGACTCCTGCACCTTACCCTCCTCAACAAGCTCCTTAAGCTTAAGAACGTAGCAGTTTGATACCATTTCAATATCAAGGGTTGCGTTTATCGCGTTGTACGCAACCTCCTTCTCGTCCTCGCAGAAGCCGTGATTTATCATTTCGTAAAGAGCCGCGAAGTCGCTTATTACAACGCCGTTAAAGCCCCATTCGTCACGCAAAAGGTCCTTAACAAGCCATTTGTTACCTGCGGCAGGAATACCGTCAACCACGTTGAAGGCTGTCATAAGAGAGGATGCGCCCGCGTCAATTGCCGCCTTGTAGGAGGGCAAATAATATTCCCTGAGGGTTCTTTCACTCATATCGACGGTGTTATAATCGCGTCCTGCCTCGGCTGCG
Source organism: Eubacteriales bacterium (assembly GCA_045542635.1). Classification (GTDB taxonomy): domain Bacteria; phylum Bacillota; class Clostridia; order Oscillospirales; family CAG-272; genus RGIG2000. The sequence goes on along the minus strand of JAZQLK010000001.1, from coordinate 1,686 downwards.
CCGTAAGCCGCAAAATGCTTAACGCAGGATGCCACGTTGTATTTGCCGAAGTCACCCTGATAGCCCTTAACCGTTGCCTCCGCCATTTTACAGTTAAGATATGTATCCTCGCCCGAGCTTTCCATAACGCGTCCCCAACGGGCATCACGGGCAAGGTCAACCATAGGAGCGAAGGTCAGGTGAATACCGTCAACGCTTGCCTCCTTTGCCGCCATAGCAGCGCACTTTTCCGCAAGGTCCGTATCGAAGGATGAAGCAAGACCCAGGTTTATGGGATAAAGAGTTCTGTATCCGTGGATTACGTCCTGCATAAAAATAAGAGGAATCTTATTCTTGCTTTTTTCAAGATACTTTTCCTGTATCTTTATCATATTTTCCGCAACGCCGCAGTTAAGAACCGTACCAACCTCGAAAACGTACTTTTCGTCAACGCCGTACTGTGTATCGGGACCCGTTATGATATTCAATCGGCTATCGTAAAGATAGGTATACGCCTTTATCTGCATAAGCTGATAGATTTTTTCTTCAAGAGTTAATTTTGAAAGAAGCTTTTTTACGTCCATTGTTATTCTCCTTTTTGCTTTATAAGATAATTTTACCATACTTTAGCGGTTGTTTCAATAGATATTAAAAAAACAGGACAGAGAACGTAAAAATTCTCTGTCCTTTAAATTATACTATTCACCTTTTCAGTTCGTTTAATACGAGTTGTATGTGCCGTTCCACGCCATATTAAGAGCGTTTAAGGAATCGCTTAAGGTGTCCGCCTCGGCAACCACAAGAATCGTTCCGCTTTTTTTCAAGCTGATATGCTTGCATCTTTGAGGGGAGTTTATTCCGTTTATTACGGTTTCCATATTTTCCTTTGCCCAGGTAGCGGATGCTTCATCCTTGAACTTAAATACGTATACGGTCTGATCGCTATTTAATACTCCCTCTCTTAAATTGCCGTAAAATTCAAGCTTGTTTCCAAGAGGGGATGAGCCCTTGCCGTTATTTATACAATAGGTAAGAATTTTACTTTCAATGCTTCTGCAAGCCTCGTTAAGGCTTTCTCTTGAAATTGTATGGGTCACCCAAGGAGCTCTCAGCTGGCAGTCCCTTTTGAAGGAATTTTCAATGATCTGCTCAAGAGTCATTTCGTTTTCCTCGCGAACGGGGGATTTCATAGCCGCGTTAAGAACGTCATCCACGTTCTGACCGCTTTTGTGAGCAATGGCTACCACAACGCCGCTTTTCTGCCTTGCGGTTACCACGTTTGAGGAGTTACCGAAAAGGAGCTGAGCGTTATCCTTGATAAGCTTTGCCTTATCCTCGGTGGTAAGCTCGATAATGAAAATTGACATATCCTCGGAGGAGTCCACAAGGTAGTATACAATAGAATCGTCAAGGATCACTGACGTGCCCGCATTCTTTAACGCGCGCTCGTAACGGGTCTCAAGATTTTCATTCGTATAATCAAGCTCCCACTGACCTATCTCGACTCCGTCCATAAAGGGGATCCAAAGGGTTCTTCCGTAATCAAGAAGGTTTTTTGTAGCATCATAGCCTGTAAGAGGTCCCGTATCGGAGCCATCTTCCCCCTTTTGATATTTATCTCTGTTATCATCGCTGCAGCCTGTCATAAGAGCGGAGGAAAGGATTATGAGCAGGGCTAAAAGAAATATTGAAAGCTTTTTAAAGAAC